>JASHSY010000366.1 GCA_030040825.1 Xanthobacteraceae bacterium | reverse complement strand
GCTGCACCGCAACCGATTGCGGACGACAGCGTGATCAACTGGGGCAATTTCGTCTCGCAGGTGTTCAACGGCGTGGTGCTCGGCGCCCTTTTGGCGCTGATTTCATCCGGCCTGACGATCATCTACGGCACGCTCGGGGTGCTCAACCTCGCCCACGGCGCCATGTTCATGCTCGGCGGCTATGCCGGCTGGCTCGCTTATACCTACACCGGCTCGTTCATCGTTGCCGTCATTGCCGGCTCGCTGTTCGGGATGCTGGTCGGGGTGGTGACGGAACGCGTGGTCATCCGTCACTTCTATTCACGGCCACACGAAGACCAGTTGTTGGTCACTTTCGGTCTCGGCATCGTATTCGTGGAGGTGGTCCGCTTTTTCTTTGGCAGCTTGTCGAAGATGGTGCCGCCGCCGCCCGGTTTAGTGGGAATCACCCCGCTCGGCTTCATGTTCTATCCGACCTACCGGCTGGCGCTCCTCGGCATTGTCGCCGTCGCGCTGATCGCACTCTATATCGTGCTCTATCGCACCCGCATCGGCATGATTGTGCGTGCCGGAATCGAGGATTCCGTCATGGTCGGGTCGCTCGGCATCGATGTCTACAAGGTATTCATGCTGGTATTTGGTATCGGCGCCATGGCGGCGGGCTTCGCTGGCATCGTCAACGCTCCGGTGGTTTCGATCGCTCCCGACGTCGGCGAAGGTATCCTGGTGCAGACCTTCGTCGTTATCGTCATCGGCGGCGTCGGATCGTTTCCAGGCGCCGTGCTGGGCGGCTTCATCGCCGGCGAGATCGTCAGCATAACGTCGATGTTCAACCCCGCCTATTCCTACATCATGCTCTTCGTGGCGATGACACTGGTGCTGGTGCTTCGTCCCTACGGTCTCCTCGGCACCGCCGGCCGCGAGTGAGCGTGAACGCTTGATGCGCAGCCAACGCCCCTTTCTGATCGAGGCGCTGACGGCGATCGGGCTGATCGCCGCTCCATTCATTTTGCCCTATCTGGACTTCACGCCGACGACCATGAGCCGCATCATGGTGTGGGGCCTGTTCGGCATCGGCTTCGACATCCTGTTCGGCTTTACCGGGCTGCTGTCATTCGGCCAGTCGGCGTTCTATGGCACCGGCGGCATGGTCGCTGCCTATCTGCTCACGATCGTAGGCTTTAAGTACGTGGTGATCTCGGTGATCATCGGCATGATCGTGGCGGCATTTGTCGGCTATCTGATCGGGTTGATCGCGTTGCGACGCACCGGCATCTATTTCGCGATGATCACGGTGGCAATCGCCGAGGTTTTCTATTTCGTCGAGTTCAATCCACTCTCGGAGTACACTGGCGGCGAGAACGGCCTCCCCGGCGTGCCGACGCCGACCTTGTCGTTTGGCTCCCATGTTATTCATCTCAACACCGACTGGACGCTCTATGGATTTTTCGCGTTCTGGTATCTCGTCGGCATTACAATCGCGCTGCGCATCGTGCGTTCGCCGGTCGGCGTTATCTTCAGCGCCATCCGCGACAACCCACTGCGCGCCGCAGCCGTCGGCCACAATATCCACGGCTATAAACTCACGGCATTCGTGATCGCTGCAGCTTACGCGGGGTTTGCGGGCGGCCTGCTCGGCGTATTGCAGGGCTTCATGCCGCCGGAGGCGTTTACCTTCGATACTTCCGGTCAATTGGTTATACAGACCGCGATCGGCGGCGCCGGTACGCTGTTCGGGCCGCTGTTGGGCGCGACGGTGTGGCTCTATCTCAGCGACTTCTTCCAAAATACTTTTCATCTCGGCGCCAGCTGGAAGCTGGTGCTGGGCGTCATCTTTGTGTTGCTGGTCTGCTTTCTGCGCCGCGGCTTGGTCGGCGGCATCAAGGACCTCTACGAGCTCATCGTCCGGCCGCGCGCGGCTGAGATCGCGTCGAGGGAGGTCGCCCCGGCTGCCAGTCTGGGCGCCGCGGGCGCGCGAAGCGGGACGGTTGACGAAACCCGCGCGGCGCCGATGCCGAGCCGCGCGCGCGAAACCGACGGATTTTCCGGTCCGATCCTGGAAGCAATCGGCTTGACCAAGCACTACGACGGCCTCGTCGCCAACGCCGACATCAATTTCTCTGTGCGGAGCGGCGAGCTGCGCGGTATCATTGGTCCCAACGGAGCCGGCAAGACCACCTTCTTCAGGATGCTGACCTGCGAGGTGCCGCCCACCTCCGGCAAGATCGTATTCGAAGGCCACGATATTACCGGTAAGAGCGTGACCGACGTGTGCCAGCTCGGCTTGACCAAGAGCTATCAGGTCAACCAGCTGTTTACCCGGCTGACGGTCCGCCAGAATCTGACGATCTCAGCATTGGCCGAACGGCGCGGAAAATTCCGGCTCGACCTGATGCGGCGGCTGTCGAAAATTCCGGGCCTGACCGAGCAGGTCGAGCACACGCTCGAACTCATCAATCTGGCCGCACGCGCCGACGTACCGGTTTCGGCACTTGCTTACGGTGAAAAGCGGCGGCTGGAAATCGGGCTGGCGCTGGCGAGTTCGCCGAGCCTCCTTTTACTCGACGAACCGCTCGCGGGCATGAGCCCAAGCGAACGCGTCGAAACGGTCAAGCTGCTGAAATCGATCGCCCGGGGCCGCACTATGGTCGTGATCGATCACGACATGGATTCGCTGTTTAATTTGGTAGAGCGTATCACCGTTCTGCAGGAGGGACGCGTGCTGGTCGAAGGTACGCCCGAGCAGATCAAGGGCAATGCAGCCGTGCAGGAAGCCTATCTCGGCGGAGTGGTCGCGGCATGAGCTTGCTCGAAGTCAACGGACTCAACACGTATTACGGCGACTCCCATATCCTGTTCGACGTGACACTCAAGGTCGAGCGCAACGAAGTGGTGGCGTTGCTCGGCCGCAATGGCGCCGGCAAAAGCACTACACTGAAGAGCCTGATGGGCGTGGTTGCTCCACGCGCCGGCTCGATTGTGTTCGACGGAACCGAAATAGCCGGCAAAAAAAGCCACACCATCGCGCAAGCGGGGATGCAGCTTGTCCATGAAGAACGGCGCATTTTCGGCAGTCTCAACGTCGAAGAAAATCTCATTCTCGCCGGACTGAGCGCTCCGAACCGTTGGCCGCTCGACCGTATTTACGCGATGTTCCCCCGATTGAAAGAGCGGCGGCTGAGCCGCGGCACTCATCTATCCGGGGGCGAACAACAAATGCTGGCGATTGCGCGGGCGCTCGTGCGCGAGCCCAAGATCTTGCTGCTCGACGAACCGTTCGAGGGGCTAGCGCCAATCATCGTTCGCGATCTATTGGCCACGTGCCGTAAACTCGCCGAGGCCGGCCAGACGATCCTGATCGTCGAGCAGAACGTGTCCGCCGCAATGACGCTGGCCAACCGCGTCTACATCCTCAACAACGGCCATATCGTCGATAGCCTGACCGCCGCCGCGGTACACGAACGGCCCGATATGTTGCACCGTCATCTCGGCGTCTAAAAACATCCGGGCGTGGCCACGCGCCATGGCGCAGATCGAAGCCGTCGCCCGCTAGACGATCAGCAAATCGAGAAAGCCCTCGTCGGCGCCGAGCGTCGCCGATGCGCCGGCGGCCACCACTTCGCCCCGCTGCATCACCATCACCCGTTCGCAGATGCGCATGGCAAGATGCGGGTTCTGATCGACCAATATCAACGCCAACCCGCCATTGCCGGTTACGTTGCTGAGCGCATCAGCGAGCGCTTGCACGATCGAGGGTTGCAGGCCCTGCGATAGTTCGTCGATGATCAAGAGGCGCGGTTCCGTCGCCAGCGCCCGGGCGATAGCGAGCTGCTGTTGTTGGCCGCCCGAAAGCGTGCCCGCGGGCTGGTCGGCGCGAAGCTTGAGATCGGGAAACAGCGCATAGACGTCGCGGTCGTTTTGCCGGTAGGCGGAAAGGCGCGCGAGTTCGATGTTTTCGGCGACGGTAAGGCGCGGGAACACGCCGCGGTCATCGGGAACATAAGTAATGCCCAATTGCGCCAACGCGCGGGGGCTGCGAGCCGGAAGCGGTTTGCCGTCAACCTTGATCTCGCCGGTAAAGCGGTCGGCCAATCCGACCAGAGTTCGCAGCAGCGTGGTCTTGCCCATGCCATTGCGGCCGAGTACTGCGAGTGTTTCGCCGGCACCGAGTTCGAACGATACGTTTTTAACGATATGGATCGCCCCATATCCGCCGCCGACCTCGTGCACCGCGAACAACATCGTCAGACCAGCCCCAGATAAGCGCGGCGCACTTCGGCATTGGCGGAAACCTGGTCCATCGTTCCTTCACTGATGACCTTACCGTGGTGCAGACAGATGACACGATCCGCCAGATCGCGCACGATTTCCATATCGTGCTCGACGCAGACGATCGCGCAACCGGCGTGGTCGCGCAGCGCACGCAATGTCTTGGCCAAGGCGCCGGCTTCGTTGCGGGCAAGCCCCGCCGCAGGCTCGTCGAGCAACAGCACGTCGGGACGCGAGCACAACGCCATCGCGATTTCGAGCGAGCGGCGATCGCTGAGCGAGAGCATTTCGACGCGCTGGCCGGCATGCTCGCGCTCAAGACGGGCGTAAGCTTCGGGCAGCGGCGCCACCACGCCCGCTTCCTGGCGGGCGAGAATAAGGTGCTCGGCAACGGTGAGGCCAGGGAATAGGCTCGGAATTTGAAACGTGCGCGCGAGGCCGGCGGCAACGCGGCGGTCCGGCGGCGTCCGTTCGATTGGCTCACCGCGCAGCGCCACCGAGCCGGAATCGCATTCGATCGCGCCCGACAGCACGTTGATGAGCGTGGTCTTGCCGGCGCCGTTTGGGCCGATCAAGCAAACGATCTCGCGGGGTTTTACCCGCAGATCGACGCCGTCGAGCACCGTGTTACCGGCGAAACGTTTGACGATTGCTTCGGCTGCGAGCACGTCGCCAGCGGCGGCCATCGACCGCGGAGGCGGCGTTTCGCCGACCGGCGTCGTGTCGGTGAGTTGCGGGCCGGTTAAGAACAAGCCGGCTACGCCGTTGGGGACCAGCAGAACCGAAAGAATAAACAGCACACCCAGTAGCAGCAGGTAGGACTCACCCATCGAACTCGCCAGTACGTCCTGGCCGTAGGTCAGCGCCACCGCACCGACGAACGGGCCGAGCAGCGTGGCGCGTCCGCCTACCGCGACCCACACCAGCACTTGCGTAGAAAGCAAGATGCCGACCCGATCGGGGCTGACGCTCGACATCCAAGGCGCCGACAAGCAGCCGGCGACAGCGGAGACCACGGCGCTGAGCGTGAACGCGACCACGCGCTCGCGGAAAATCGGAATGCCGAGATGTTCGGCGCGGCGATCGTTGAGCCGAATCGCCGTCAGCCGGTTCCCCAGCGGGCGGCGCAAGACGAAAAGCCACAGCAGGGCGACCACGGCCGCGGTGGCGACGAAGCAGACGTAATAATACGAGTAAGTCGATGTCAGCGGCGGCACGTAGAGCCCCGAACTGCCGTTGGTCAGGGACCACCAATCGCGCGCCACCTTCTCCGCCAGCAAAGTGGTGGCAAGCGTAAGCACCGCCATGGTCGAAGGATTGGTGACGCGGCGCAGTCCGACCGCGGCGGTAAAGGCGCCGAGGATACCCGCGAGCGCGATGCCGATCGCTGCGCCGAGCGGCGCCGAGCCGTGGCGCACCAGCGCAATCGCGACGCCATAGGTGCCGAGCCCGAAAAACACCGCCTGGCCGATCGAGATGATGCCAGTGCGGCCCCAGGCCAGATCGAGCCCGATCGCAAACAGGCCGTAGGTCAGGCCGAGACCGATCAGCCCGACTTTGAACTCGCTGAGAAAAAGCGGACAAAGGGCCGCTGCAGCGAACAGAATAAATCCGATGACGGATGGCGCGGCCGGAATGAATGTCGCGGCCGCGCCGGAATGACGATTGCGGCTGTCAGGCTGAGAGGCACGCCAGCGGTTGAGGTAGGTCATAATTGATGACTTGCGGACCGTACCCTCCGGGCGTGCCATCGCCGACGCTTAAGCGCCTTCGCACTTCAGGTCGTTTTTCACCAGGCCGACATCCTTGACGATCTTGTACAGGCCGCCCTTCTGAATCTGGGTGATGTACATCGGATAACCGATGTTCATGGTGTCCGGGTCGACGCGCAGCGGCTTGTCGGAGAGGATGGTCTTGGCTTCGACGCCCTTGAAGGCTGCGAACACCGCCTTCGGGTCGTAGGTGCCGGCCTTCTCGACCGCGGCCTTGATAAAATCAAACGAATAGAAGGCGGTCGTTCCCACCAGCGGGATCGGCGCCGGGCCGTACTTTTTGTGATACTCCTCCTTGAATTTCTCATTGGCGGTGGTCTTGATGTCCTCGCTGTAGCGCACGGCCGCATATTGGCCGTCTACTGCGTCGCCCATCGCCGGATAGAATTCCGGCTGCAGATTGACACCGGTGAGATGCGCGCCCGGCAGCAGACCGAGGCTTTGCGCCTGCTTGACGAAGCCGATAGCGTCACCGCCGACCACCCCCGAGAAGATCACATCGGGCTTAGCCGCCTTGATCTTGGCGATGTTGCTCGACCAATCGGCGGTGCCGAGCGGCGCATAAAGCTCGGCGACCACGGTGCCGCCAATCTGCGAGATGTAACGTTTGGCAACGCCGAGATAGGCGTGCGGGAAAGAGAAGTCGGAGCCGATCAGCAGGAATTTCTTGCCGAACTTCTCCGCCATGAACGGCACCAGCGGCGCGCACAGGTCGAACGAGTTCTCGCCCAGCATCACCGTGGTGGAATTACAGAACTTGTACCAGAAGCCGGCCTCGGGGAAGAGCACCGGAATGCCGGCGGCGGCGCAGATCTTGCTCGCCACTTCTTCTTCGTCGCCGGTAATGGTCCCGACGATCATGTCTACCTTCTCTTCCTGGATGAACTTTTTGACCACGGTGCCGGCAACCGCGGGCACCGCTTGCGTATCTTGCGTAACAGCCTCGACCGGATGTCCGGCGATGCCGCCGGCAGCGTTGATCGTCTCCAGCCCCAGATTGAAGCCCTTCTGCATCGATGAGCCTTCGGGGGCCACGGGGCCGGTGAGGGGCGCAACAAACCCGATCTTGTATGGCCGCGGCCCCTTGAATGCAGCAAAGGATGTGCGGCTGCCGGCCAAGTTGGCGGCACCGCCGAGCGCAGCCGCGCCGGCCAAGCCGGCGGCGATGCGTCCAAACGAGCGGCGGGTGATGCCGGGTGGGACGACGTTACGTTCACTCATGACGCTTTCTCCCTTGCTGGTTTCCAGGACCACGATATGCCCTGGGGTTTGAGAACGATGAACAACGCCAGCAGCCCGAACAGGACGCTCTCGGCGATGGTGATGTTGAAGTAAGCCTGAAGCAGCGTGAAGGTGAATTCGACGGCAACGGCGCCGACGACCGGTCCGGCAAGCGATCCCGGCTTCGAGATCAACACGGCGAAGAACGCCGGCGCCAGAAACGACAGCCCGAGCGTGGGATTGATGGCGATCGTCGGCGCGATCAGCGCGCCGGCAAGAACCGCGAGCGCAGTGGCGACGGAGAACACCATGGCGAATGTGCGTTGCGGCGAAATGCCGAGCACCGAGGCCATTTCCACATTGTCGATAGATGCGCGCAGCCGCAACCCAAGCGACGTACGATAGACAAAGAGCAGCAGCAATGCCAGCAGAACGGCAATGCCGGCAGCCACCACGACGCGATAAGTTGGATAGACCACGTCGCCGATTTCGACGAGCCCCTTGAGTGGCGCGTCGATACCTTTCTGGGAAACCGTGAAGACGGTGGCTATGCCCTGCTCGAGCACGATGCCGACGCCCCAGGTCGCCAGCAGCGTCGCCATGAAGCCTTTGTCATAGACCCAGCGCAACACGCCGCGTTCAAGTACGAAGCCGAGAAGGAGACCGACCACGCAGGTCGCCGCCAGCGCGACCAGAAACGGCAGCTCGCGCATCGCGTACATCGAATACGCGCCCACCATCATCAGATCGCCTTGGGCAATATTGACTATTTTGAGTTCGCCGAGGATCAGGCCGAGACTGAAGGCCACCAGCGCCAGCCCCGCCGAGACCCATGCAAAATCCAATAAGAATTGGATCCAACCGCTCATCGCGACGTCTTCCCCCACGCAAGGCACGTCAGTGGCCCGCTTCACCCATCATCGCGCTTTTTGGCGCCGGCGGCCAGCGCCCGTCACCAACGGCGTCGGGATGGTCGATGGTCGCAGCGTCCGCGTGGGCGCACAAGGGCCCAGCGAAACGATTGTTTTCTGGAACAATCTTGGGAAGGTGGGCAGGCTCGACCCGCCCTCACCTTTTCGGCGAACTATAGTCGGCCTGGGCGCGACGCTCGACCGGTTTTTCTTCCCGCGACAGATTGTAAGCACAGTTGATCAGCGCCACGTGCGAAAAGGCTTGCGGGAAATTGCCGACCAGCCGCTTCGCGCGTGGATCGTATTCCTCGCTTAAAAGGCCGAGCTCGTTGCGGAGCGACAACAGGCGGCGAAAAATCCGCTCGGCGTCCGCCGCGCGGCTTTGCAAAGTGTAGGCGTCGCTCAGCCAAAAACTGCAGGCAAGAAACGCGCCTTCGCCCGCCGGCAGCGTATCATCAACTTCATTAGTGTCGTATCGCATGACAAAACCGTCCCGCAACAAGCGCTTTTCGACGGCGGCGATCGTTCCTTTCACGCGCGGATCGGAAATCGGCAGAAAGCCGACGAGGGGGATCAGCAACAAACTCGCATCCAGGTGCTTGCTCTTGTAAGCCTGCACAAAGCTTTCCTGCTCGCCGTCGAAACCGCACTTGCACACCTCATCGCAGATTTCCTCGCGCAGCTTGCGCCAATCGTCCAGCGGGCCTTCCAACCCGAACATTTCTGCGCTCTTGATCGCGCGATCGAACGCGACCCAAGCCATCACCTTCGAATGGGTGAAGTGTTGCGGCTCGCCGCGGTTCTCCCAAATGCCATGGTCGGGCTTCCTCCAGATTTTCTTCAAATGATCGAGCGCTGCGAGTTGCATTTCCCAGCCCGATTCGTTGGTCGACAAGCCGGCACGGCGCGCCTGGTGATGCACGTCCATGATTTCGCCGAACACGTCGAGTTGAAGTTGGCCGTGGGCGGCGTTACCGAAGCGGACCGGGGCCGATTGCTCATAGCCCGGCAGCCACGGCGCCTCCCATTCCGCGAGCCGCCGCTCGCCGGCGATGCCGTACATGATCTGCAGCTGCCGGGGACTGCCGGCGACGGCACGCAACAGCCATTCGCGCCACGCCTGCGCTTCCTCGAAGTAGCCGGCATGCATGGCGCCGAGCAAGACCAACGTGGCGTCGCGCAACCAGCAAAAACGATAATCCCAGTTGCGGGTGCCGCCGAGACACTCCGGCAGCGAGCTGGTCGGCGCTGCGACCATTCCGCCGGTGGGCGCGTAAGTGAGAGCCTTGAGCGTGATCATCGAGCGCTTGACTGCGTCCGACCACGACCCGGCGGGACGGCATTTTGCCGACCAATCGCGCCAGAAAGTTTCGGTGTCCGCCAGCGCCCGCATCGGATCGAACGGTTCGTCCAGCGGACGATGCGACGGCAAAGTGTTCAGAACGAAGGGAACCGTCTCGTCCTGATCGACCGTGAATTCGCCGACGGTGGTCATATCCTTGCCGCGCAAATGCACGGGGCTCCGCACCAACACCATGTCGGGGCCGGCGATGGCCCGCAATGTGCCGTTCTCTACGCGGGTTACCCACGGTACGATGGCACCATAGCCGAATCGCAGGATCAATTCGGTTCGCATCCGTACTTTACCGCTAATCCCTTTCACCAGCCGCACGATGCTTGAATGACGCCCGCGCATCGGCATGAAATCGATCAGCGTCACAGCGCCATCGGCAGTTTCAAAATTGGTTTCGAGAACAAGCGTATCCGGCCGGTAATGGCGCGTTATGCGCGCTTCACCCTGCGGCGCAATCAGCCAGCGGCCGTGCTCGCGCGAACCAAGGAGTGCCGCAAAGCATGCCTCCGAGTCGAAACGCCGGCAGCAGAACCAATCGATTGAGCCATCGCGGCCGACCAGCGCAGCGGTGCGGCAGTCGCCGATCAACCCGTAGTCTTCGATGCGGGCGGCCATAGCTCAGGAAAAATCGACAATGACTTTGATATCGTCCGGTTGACGTTGCAGCGCCTGCGTCCACTGGGTGATCGGTTCGCGCCGCGAAATAAGTGCGTTGAGCCAGTCTTTGTCGGCGCGTCGCAGTGCCTCACTCGCCATTTCGTAATGCCAGCGGTTGGCATTCACCGTGCCGAATACGGTGTCGTTGTCGAGCACCATGGTGCGATTGAGCGCGCCGACGTCAACGTCGAAGTCATGACCCGGAGCGGTGACGCCGACCAGGCAGACGATGCCGCCTGCGCCGGTGCGGCCGAGCACGTCGCGCACCACGCTCGGTGCTCCGGTGCACTCCATCAGAATATCCGGCTTGAGGCGAACGTTAGCCAGGCTTTCGAGGTGATACGTGGCGCCCAGTCGCCGCACGATGTCGCGCTTTTTCAGGCTTTCCTGATGATCAAGCACATGCACGTCGAGCCCCTGCTGCACGCCGATCATCGCGGCCAACAGGCCGACCGGACCGGCGCCTGTCACCAGCATGGTTTTGGGTTGCCAGGAACGCGCGCGCTGCCCGATCCGTTGGGTGTGATCCCACGCCTTGGCCACCACACTGGTCGGTTCGAGCAGAACACCGGCAACACCGAGTGACGAATCCACCTTGACGACAAATTCGGGCTCGATCCGGAAGTATTCCGAGCCATAGCCGTGTCGCTCCTTAATCCCGCGCTCGGTGTAGCGGCCGTTGCGGCACATATCCCATTCGTCGACGGCGCAGGCCGAACATGGAACCGGATCCGGGCGCCGCACGATACCGGCGACGAAATCGCCAACTTTGACGCCGCAATCCGCCGGTGCTTCGCGCACCGTACCGAGCGATTCGTGGCCGATGACCAAGCGGCTTTCGCCCGGCGGCGCCCACCCGTAATGGCCGGAAACGATTTCGCGATCGGTGCCGCAAACGCCAAGCGCGATTGTGCGCACCAAAACTGCGCCGTCGGATCGCGGCGGATCGGCTACATCATCGACCCGCGCCGAATTGGCCGTGCCGGGTGCGACCGTCAGGGCTCGCATCGTCTTGGTTTCCGCATTGATTCAGGTTCGGGCGCTGTCAGCGCGCTTACTGGCCAAGAACCGCGCCCAAGCGCGGAAAGTTCCATCAGTGGAACCAATTGCCGCGTTCGCGGTTTACCGCGCCGTCAGTCGACGGGCTGGGCAGATTTCCCGAGTGGTAAGTTCGACATGGAACCGATCGGCCGCAAGCGATGGGCAATCGCCGAAGGATATATTCCCTCGGAGAGCTCTTTTGCCGACCGGACGCTGATTTCGCACGAGACCGCGTGCATCTTGAATCCGGGCGATCAGGAGGCGCACGTCAATATCACTATTTTTTTTGCCGATCGGGAGCCGATCGGTCCCTATCGCGTCACCGTTGCCGCTCGGCGCACCCTGCATTTGCGATTCAACGATCTCAACCAACCGGCAGTGGTACCGCGCGACACCGATTATTCATCTGTCTTCGAATCCGACGTGCCGATTATCGTGCAGCACACACGGATGGACTCGCGTCGTGCCGAAATCGCGCTTCTTTCAACCACCGCTTTCGCCGACGCGTAACCCACGGGCGGGCAGCAATAATTTAACGAAATTATTCGTGAAAAAGCGTTGCAGCGCATTATGAACGGAACGAAAGAATGGAACAATATTGGGTCGAAAGCGATTGTTGCAGCACGGAACTGGAGGACCACCCGTGACTGTCATCGTCGTATCCAACCGCGTCGCGCGGACAAAGTCCGATGAGCCGGTCGCGGGAGGATTGGCCGCAGCGCTGATTCCCATGGTCAAGGATTCCGGTGCGATCTGGGTCGGCTCAAGCGGCCAAACCGCGGAGTCCGGGCATGACAATGATTCCTTCGCCAAGATCGAAGCGCTCGGAACCGGCGCGCTCGCGACCGTTGACATGCCGGGCCGGCACTATCGCGGCTTCTACGAAGGCTTCGCCAACTCGGCGCTTTGGCCGGCGCTCCATTCGCGTTCCGACCTCATTCACGTTACTGCCGACGATTACGCCTCCTACCGCGAGGTCAACGCCTTCATGGCGCGCGCACTTCAGCGTTTTACCGGACCGACGGCGGTGTTCTGGGTCCAAGACTACCATTTCCTCCCCCTCGGCGAAGAAATGCGGCGCCTCAAAATCGGACGCCCAATTGGTTTTTTTCTGCACACACCGTGGTCCGATCGCCGCACCATCGCTGCCGTCCCCCATCACGCCGATCTTGTTCGGGCGATGTTGTCCTACGATCTGATTGGATTTCAGACCGACGAGGACCGACAAAACTTCGAGGACTATCTGCAATTTGAATTGGGAATGTCGGTTATCGGTAGCACCGTCACTTCGGCGGCCGGCTTGACTCACCTAGCCACCTTCCCAATCGGAATCGACGTCGACGAATTTACCGCGCGTGCGACGAAAGCCTCGACACGCGCCGAAGTGACCCGACTGCGCGCCAGCCTGCAAGGCACCAAGCTCGTGCTTGGAGTCGATCGGCTCGACTATTCCAAGGGCCTTTGCAATCGGATACGCGCCTTCGACCAGCTCCTGGAAACCGAGCCGCAACTCAAACGTAATGTGTCATTTCTCCAGGTTGCGGTGCCGACGCGCGGTAACATCAGGGCTTATCGCGATCTGAAAGCCGAACTTTCCGCACTGGTCGGCGAAGTGAACGGCCGGCATGGCGAAGTCGACTGGATACCAATTCGATACCTCAACAAAAGCTTCTCGCAACTCACGCTCGCCGGCTTCTACCGCGCGGCGCATGTCGGGCTGGTCACCCCGTTGCACGATGGGATGAATCTCGTTGCCAAGGAATACGTGGCGGCGCAAAACCCGTTCGACCCCGGCGTTCTGGTGCTGTCGTCCTTTGCCGGCGCAGCGAAAGAACTTGACGCAGCGCTCCTGGTCAACCCGAACGACGTCGATGGTGTGGCGCGTCAAATCGCGGCCGCGCTGACGATGAGCCTCGAGGAGCGGCGCGAACGCTGGCACATCATGGTCGGTCGGCTGCGGGCCCATTCGGTGCAGAATTGGTTTGCCGATTTCCTGCGTGCGCTCGACGATACGCGCCGGACGCCCGCACGGTTGGCGGCGTCGCGACCGGCAAAGTCCCCCGTTCTGGTTGACTTCGCCAATCGGGCTGCACGGTACTGAGGTCGCGGCCTCAGGCGGATTTCTGCGTCTTCGCCTTGATCGAATGAATTTCCGCACGGCCGGCCTCCTGCGCTGCCTTCTGAAGCGCGTGCCGAATATCGTCACGCTTCTCATGAATTGAGGCGATGGCAAGGCCGGTGGCCACGCCCAATCCCACCAATGCTGCTTCGGATAACTGCAAGCTTGCCTCGATCGTTTCCGGCACAGCATCGGTAGCACCGAGGCCGTAGAGGTGCCGCGCGTGGTCAGCGTCGCGGGCGCGCGAGACAATCAGGATATCGGGCCGCATCGCCCGCACATGCTCGACGACCTTGTCGATGACGCCAGCCGAGTGGATGGTGATGATGACACCTGCAGCGCTCGCCAGTCCGCAACTAGCGAGGAAATGCGGGTTGGCGGCGTCGCCATAATAGACGTCATGATGCTCACGCCGATCGCGCGTCACAGTCAGCGCATCGGAATCGGCGGCGATGTAGGGAATGCCGTGCCGCTTTAACAGCTCGCAAACGATTTTTCCGACCCGCCCATAGCCGACGACGATTGCATGCCGCTGTCCGCCGGCCGGACGCGCCGTCAATTCAGCATCGATCGGTTTGCCGGCGCTCAGTCGCGCTACGAGGTGACGCGCGCCGACCGAGAGGACCGGTGTCAGCGCCATGGTGACCGAGGTGATGGCAAGCGTGAAGCTTGCCAGGCGCGGAGCGATCAATCCGGTTGCAGCCGCGATGCCAATGCTGACGAAGGCGAATTCCCCGCCGGGACCGAGTAAAAGGCCGGTCTCGACTGCGACCGGCCATGGCAGGCGAAACATCCTGCCCAGCCCGATCAGCAGGAGAGATTTGACCGCGATTAGCGCGACGACCGCGCCGATCAGCAGAAGCGGTTCGCGGACCAACTCGCGGAAATCGACATTCATACCGACGGTAAAGAAGAAGATGCCGAGGAGAAGCCCCTTGAACGGCGCGACCGTAACCTCGATCGCCTTGCGGTATTCGGTCTCCGCCAGCAGCAAGCCGGCAAGAAAAGCGCCGAGTGCCATCGACAGCCCGGCCTGGTCGGCAATCACGCCGGCCGCAACAATGACGAACAGCACGGCGGCGATAAACAATTCGGTCGAGCGCGTCGTCGCGACCAGGCGGAACAGCGGCCGCAGCAGTACGCGGCCGAACAAAACGATAATGGTGACGGCGACCGCAGCTTGCAGCAACGCGCTGGCGAGCGTCGCCAATGCGGACCCGCCGGAACGAGCGGCGAGTATCGACAGGTAAAGCAGAAGTGGAATGACCGCGAGATCTTGTGCAAGCAGGACCGAAAAACTCGCTCGGCCCGTGCTTGTGGTCAGACGCTCTTGAACCGAGAGAAGCTCGAGCACGATGGCCGTCGATGACAGCGATAGGCTCGCGCCGAACACGATCGCTTCCGAAAGACCGCTTCCGGCCCACACCGCAGCGCCGGCGATCGAAGCGGTGGTAATCAGAACTTGCGAGCCGCCCAGGCCAATGACCAGACGTCGCATGGTCATCAGCCGGGGAAACGACAGCTCCAGACCGATTAGGAAAAGAAGAAAGACAATGCCTAATTCGGCGATGCCCGCGACGTTGCTGGCATCTGCGATGGTGACCCAGGAAAGGCCGGGCACCGAACGACTGATCGAGCCCAAACCCAGCGGGCCGAGAACCGCGCCGGCACCGAGATACGCGAGAACCGGGCTCAAGCCCCAGCGTCGAACTAGCGGCACAACGATACCGGCAGTGCCGAGCACCACCAGCGCGTCGCTATAACCGGCAGTCGCGGCGCTGGAAGCCAAAACGCATCCCCTGATTCGATCGAAGCAAGCGGTCAGTTGTAACCGGTTCGTATCGTGGCGGCGACCCAAAGGCGCTGCGCAAGGCCAAATCCGCCACGGCTGCGCTCTCGCGGACCCCTAGGAGCCATCGAAACGCGGCGAAGACGAGCTGGACCGCCGCACCAAGGTTGGCCGCAGATGCGCGAAAATGCGATGGAACCGAGAGAAGTGGCTGACGCTGCAACAGAAAAAATGCTTCTTGAATTTTAACGGATTGCGCCCTGATAATGCCGCCGTGCCGGGCGAGGACACCGAAATTATGACCGATTCCGCTTCGGGCAGCGTGTCCGCCGGCACGGTGCCTTGGATCACGGCCACCGCCATCGTGGTCGCCGACATGGTCGGCGTCGGCGTCTTCACCAGCCTCGGCTTTCAGGTCGGCGCCATAAAGTCTGGATTCTCGCTGTTGCTGCTCTGGATCGTCGGCGGCATCGTCGCGATTTGCGGCGCGTTTTGCTACGCGGAATTGGCCGCGATGTTGCCGCGGTCGAGCGGCGAATACAATTTTCTGCGTCGTATCTATCATCCGGCCTTTGGATTTGTCGCCGGCTGGCTGTCGGCAACGGTTGGATTTTCGGCGCCGATCGCCCTTGCCGCCATGGCATTCGGCTCGTATTTCACCGCCGCCGCCCCGGGATTTCCGCCCCACGTCTTCGGCGTTGCGATCAACTGGCCGCTGGTGCTCGGGCTCGCGATGACCTGGATCGCAGCGCTGGTGCATCTCGGAGGCGTGAAATTCGGCGGCGCGTATCACAATATCTGGACCGCGCTGAAGCTCGCTTTCATCATCGTCTTCATTGTTGCCGGCTTTCTGGTCGGCAACGCGCAAGGTATTTCCTTTGCACCGAGCACGGTCGATATCGGCTTTATCGGCGCGGCGCCGTTTGCCATCAGCCTGGTGTTCGTCATGTACTCCTATTCAGGTTGGAACGCGGCGACCTATATCGTCGGCGAACTGCGCGAACCGAGCCGCAATCTGCCGCGAGCATTGTTCGCCGGCACCGGCATTGTCGTCGCGCTTTACGTTCTGCTCAACGCGGTCTTTCTGCTGACCACGCCAATGCATGAATTGGCCGGCCAGATCGATGTGGCTGT
>JASHSY010000365.1 GCA_030040825.1 Xanthobacteraceae bacterium | reverse complement strand
GCTCCAGAACCGGGTTTCCCGCGGCGGCGGCGCAACAGGTGTTTTGCCTGTTTCGCGCAAACATTGCCGCGGTTAAGCACGCTCCGTGCAGACCGGTCCTTGTGCCGGTCGACCGGGGACCCGAAAGCCGCCCGGGTGCGGATTGGCAATTCCGCCCACGGGGACCGCGTCTCGCCCTCGTCTTAACGGCATGCCTTCCGGAAAGGCGCCCCCGAACGAGCGAGATGACCAAAGCGCGTAACAAAAACGGAGACGAATGTCAAGGAAAATGTGACGCAGCTTGCGCTAGCGAACGACCTCATATTCGCCTTCGCCTCCCAAGCGTCATTAACCGCCGAAAGCTGTCCTCGCACAGGGCGGTCACGCCCTTTCATGAAGTGGAAACCCTTCCCGGCTAGCGTTTTGCGGTCGTCCCTGGGGAGGGCTTCTATGGTCAGGTTTAAGTGGAATAGCGCGCTCGCGGCCGGGGCCGGCTGTCTGCTGCTCGCCGTTGTCGGCTCCGCGCATGCGGCCGGCGCTTTGGCCGTCGGCGCCTGCGGCGCCTACGGCTACGGCTTTGACTTCCACAAACTTGCCGACGCCCGCGCGGCAGCAATGAAGCAGTGCGGGGGAACGACATGCAAGGTCGTCGGGTCCATCCGGCGCGGCTGTGCCGCCTTTGCCATAGACGCAAGACAGCCCTGCGGTTCGTTCGGCTGGGCCGTTAATGCGCACCTCGGCAAGGCCGAAAATACGTCGCTGCGGCGCTGTTACGACTTCGGCGGCCACGATTGCGTGGTCCGCGCCTGGGCCTGCGACGAAAAGGGCTAAGCGCGTTCTCAATTTTAGTTCTTCGAACGCCAAGCCTCGGCACTGCCGCAAGGCTATTCCAGTCGGGGATTGATTGACGGATTTGCCGCAACCAGCGGGTCCGCGGGACAAAGCCTGCGGAGATGCTTACATTGGCAGCATGGATAAGACCTCCCCACGACCGGTGCCCGCGTCCATCGACGCTACAGTAGCGTTGCTTGCCCAAGCGGATTATCTCGCCGACCGCTCGCTCGGCACAGTGCTCTACCTTGCCCTCAAGATGGGACGCCCGATTTTCCTTGAGGGGGAAGCGGGCGTCGGCAAGACCGAGATCGCCAAAGTTCTTTCGGCAACGCTCGGCCGCCGCCTGATCCGGTTGCAATGTTATGAAGGCCTCGACATCGCCGCGGCCGTCTATGAATGGAACTACGCCGCGCAGATGATCGCCATTCGCGTGGCCGAAGCCGAAGGCGAACATGACCGCGCGCGGCTCGAACGCGATGTGTTCTCCGAGCGCTTCCTGATCAAACGGCCGCTGCTGCAGGCGCTTACGCCGGACACCGCCGGGCCCCCGGTATTGCTGATCGACGAGATCGATCGCACCGATGAAGCCTTCGAAGCCTTCTTGCTGGAGGTGCTCGGCGACTTCCAGATCACGATCCCGGAAATGGGCACGGTAAAGGCCGCACATCCGCCGGTCGTGGTCATCACCTCCAACCGTACACGCGAAGTGCATGACGCCCTAAAGCGCCGATGCCTTTACCATTGGGTCGGCTATCCGAATGCCGAACGAGAACTCGCAATCGTGCGGACCAAAGTGCCTGGCGTCGGCAAAAAGCTCTCCGAGCAGGTGGTGGCGTTCGTTCAGGCCTTGCGCAAGCAGGATCTGTTCAAGTCGCCAGGCGTCGCCGAAACGCTCGATTGGGCCGGCGCGCTGTCCGAGCTCGATGTCGTCGCGCTCGATCCGGCAACTGTCTCCGATACTCTCGGCGTGCTCCTGAAATATCAGGACGATATTGCGCGGCTGGAAGGCAGCAAGGTCAAGGAGCTGCTCGACGAGGTCAAATCGGAGCTGCGGGCGGCGGAGTGATGGCCGCTGGCGAACAAATGCAGCCGAAGAGCCAAGGCCGGCTTGCCGAAAATATCCTTTATTTCGCCCGCGCGCTGCGCGCCGCCGGTCTTCCGGTTGGGCCCGGTTCGGTGCTGGACGCCTTGGAGGCGGTGAAGGCTGCCGGCGTCGGCACGCGTGAAGACTTTTACTGGACGCTCCATGCGGTGTTCGTGAAGCGGCACGAACATTCGGTCCTGTTCGACCAGGCTTTCCGCATTTTCTTCCGCCGGCGGGGTTATATCGACCAGCTTTTGGCGATGGCGCTGCCAACGGTGCCGGCGAGCGCGCCTCGCCCGCCGGAGGCGGGTGCTACTCGCATCCAAGAAGCATTGTTCGCCGGGGTCGAGGACAAGCTCAAACAGGAGCGCGAGATCGAGCTCGACACCCGGATGACCGTTTCCGACCGCGAAGTATTGCAGCGAAAAGACTTCGCGCAAATGACCAACGCCGAGATCGCGGCTGCTAAGGATGCGATGAAACGGCTCGTGCTGCCGCTCACCGAGGTTCGGACGCGCCGGTTGGCGCCGCATCCGCGTGGTCACATTATCGATATTCGGCGCACGTTACGTGGGAGTTTCAAGGGCGGTGGCGATTTCATCGATCTGCGGTTTGTCGGTCCCAAGACCAAGCCGCCGCCGGTCGTGGCGCTCCTCGATATTTCCGGCTCGATGAACCAATACAGCAGGCTTTTTTTGCATTTCCTGCATGCGCTGACCGAGCAGCGAAAGCGAGTCAGTACGTTCTTGTTCGGTACGCGGCTGACCAATGTCACACGGGCGTTGCGTGAGCGCGATCCGGACGATGCACTCACGGCCTGTTCGGCAAGCGTGCCCGATTGGTCCGGCGGGACCCGCATTGCGTCGTCGCTGCACGCCTTCAATAAGCAGTGGGCGCGCCGTGTGCTGACCCAAGGCGCCATCGTGCTTTTAATTACCGACGGACTCGAGCGCGACGCCGATCAAACGCTCGCCTTCGAGATCGACCGGCTGCACCGTTCCTGCCGGCGTTTGATTTGGTTAAATCCGCTGTTGCGCTTTGAGGGCTTCGAAGCAAAGGCGCGCGGCATAAAGACGATGCTGCCCAACGTCGACGAATTCCGGCCGATCCACAACCTGGAGTCAATTTCGGCCCTGGTTGAGGCGTTTAGGCGCGGGGATGGTCGGGCGGCCGATCCAAAAGCTTGGGTGCAAAAAGTCGCGTAATCCCCTATATTTTACCTGACACAACGGCTCGATGGGAGAGATCGATGCTCTCAACCGACAACGACATTCTCAAGGCCGCCGAGGCTTGGCGCAAAGAGGGTCGGGCGGTGGCGCTCGCGACCGTGGTGGAGACTTGGGGATCGGCGCCGCGCCCGGTCGGCGCCAACCTGGTCATCGACCAAGAGGGCAATTTTCTCGGCTCGGTTTCCGGCGGCTGCGTCGAAGGCGCGGTGGTGACCGAGGCGCTTGACGTGATCGATTCCGGAAAGTCGAAAATGCTCGAATTCGGCGTCGCCGATGAGACCGCGTGGAAAGTCGGTTTGTCTTGCGGCGGCACGATCCGAGTCTTTGTCGAGAAAGTGGAATAAGGCCTCGGATCGATGAAACTTGACGTTCTAACGGCGCTGAACACCGAGCGCGCGGCGCGCCGCGCCGCCATCGT
>JASHSY010000364.1 GCA_030040825.1 Xanthobacteraceae bacterium | reverse complement strand
TTAAACGGCGCGGCGAGTTCGCTGATCGAGAGATCGGGCTGTTCGGCGAGCCGCATCACCAGGGCGCGCCGCGTCGGGTCGGCGAGCGCGGCAAAGGTGCGGTCGAGCGGGGTGGCACTAAACTTAACCATATGGTTTAGTATCAGGCGAGCGGCGCCCCGTCAACCGCATGCCCCCGGCGCGGGCGAAGCGGTTTTTTGCGGACCCGCCGTAACTTGCGCGCCATGTCTCCAGATTGACACAGAGCGGAAATCTTGCCGATCGAGCCCCCGGCAGTCATGTCGCGCCGATGGCCAACGCGCTAGGCTGGCCGCGATTGCTCGCGGCTTTTTGCGAATCAGCGCCATCACCGCGGCGCGCATTGCACAGGCGGTACCGAGGAGGGTTGTGCTTTCGTCCGTCTGCTGCATTTGGGGGCGGCAATGAAGACAGCACGAATTACTGCCACAGTCGTTGCGTTTCTTGCGGTTTCCGGATCTTCGGTGTTCGCGCAGCGCGTGCCGCCGACCGCGACAACGACAGCGTCCAGCACCGCCAGTGGAATCGTGGCCGGCCTTCAGGGCGGCTACAACTGGCAGCGCGACTGGCTTGTCTTCGGTCTGGAAGGCGACATATCGAACGGCCCGTTCAGCACAATGTCCGCGGCCACTGCGGCGCCGGCGACGACCGCCACGACGCAAACCGGTGTCAACTGGTATGGCACGGTTCGCGGCCGGCTCGGTTTCACGCCGGGCCCCGTGCTCATCTATGCGACCGGGGGGCTGGCCTACGGCAATCCTTATTTGAACAGCAGTATGACAATGCCTGCCGTTCCGTTGTCGACGAGCGCGCAGACCTCACCGGTAAATGTGGGCTGGGTCGCCGGTGGCGGCATCGACTATATGGTGAAGTCTAACCTGGTGCTCAATTTCGCCTATCAGTATGTCAACCTTGGCTCAGTGAGCCTTGCGTCCACGGCGACGTCGGGCGGCGCCATATTGACGCAAAGCGTTACCAGCCGTGCGCAGTTTCAGGTGTTCACGGTCGGACTCAGTGTTCTGTTCTCACCAGACAATGCATCGCATCCCGCATGGGAAGGCTTGTATGCCGGCGGTCATCTGGGCGGCGCCTGGGGCGACACCACCAATGCAAGCTACTTCGCGCAAGGAGCGGCGGCTGCGTCGGATGTCCGTTTGAAGCGTGACATTGTTCTCATTGGCCGGCTCGATGACGGTCTTGGCCTTTATCGCTACCGCTATCTGTGGAGCGACACGGTGTTCGTCGGTGTGATGGGGCAGGAGGTCGCGCTCATCCACCCCGAAGCCATCGTGCGCCAGGTAACGGACGATTATCTGCGCGTCAATTACAGCCGGCTTGGCTTGAGGCTGATGACATGGCCACAGTGGGAGATCGCGAGCCGGGGGGAACGGCTTTAGTTCTCGCGCGCGTTTTGGGCTGCGCCGACCGCGGCGCTGACGAGCTTGATGCCGTCGGGGCTCGCCCATTCGGCCGGGCCGGCCATCTCGCCGATTTCGCAGCCGGAGCGGCCGACCAGTAACGTCGTCGGCATGCCGAAAGCCTTGCCGGCAAGTTTCAGCTCCTGGAAAACCTTGGCGGTCTCATCGGAATAATAGGCCAGATGGGTGACGCCGACGTCTTTGAGGAAGGCGAGCGGCTTATTCGGATCGCGGGTGTCGATATTGACCGCGACCACTTCGAAGTCCTTGCCGCCGAGATCGCCTTCAAGCTTGTCGAGGGCCGGCATCTCGCGCCGGCAGGGCACGCACCAGGTGGCCCACAGGTTGAGAAGCACGGTGCGTCCGTGCCAGTCCGCCAGCCTTCGCTCGTGGCCCTCGCCATCCTTGAAGGCGATATTAGGGACGCGGAACGGTGTGTGCGCCAGTGTCAACGCGGCGACTTCGCCTTGCGCCAGGGGGGCGACCCGCTTCGCGATGTTAACCGCGGGCTCACACGCCGCCGTGTCCGGATTGCTTCGCAGCCGCCCAATCCCGTATACCCCGGCCAGGATAGCCACGACGCCGACAGCCGCGACCACGGATAGCAGGCGCAGGCGGCCTATTTTGTCCGGCGGCGGCACGGATTGCTCGGTCATCAGTTTAACGAACCTCGGCGACGCATCATGAGCAACAAAATGTGGGGCGGGCGCTTCGGTTCAAAACCCGATCCCCTGATGGAGGAAATCAACGCCTCGATCGATTTCGACCGCCACCTTTACCGGCAGGACATCGCCGCGAGCAAGGCCCATGCGGCGATGTTGGCCAAAACCGGCATCATTACGGCGCAAGATGCAAAGCGGATCGCTCACGGTCTAGACACGATCCTGTCAGAGATCGAAACCGGCAAATTCAAATTCAAGCGTGCGCTGGAGGACATTCATATGAATGTCGAGAGCCGGCTCGACGAATTGATCGGTTCGGCGGCAGGTCGGCTGCATACCGCGCGCTCGCGCAACGATCAGGTGGCGACAGATTTCCGGCTGTGGGTGCGGGACGCCATTGACCGGATTGACGCAGCCCTTGCGGCGTATCAGCGCGCGCTGGCGCAAAAGGCGCTTACGCATGCGGCGACGGTAATGCCCGGCTTCACCCATCTGCAAGCGGCGCAGCCGGTCACCTTCGGCCATCATTTGCTGGCTTACGTCGAGATGGCGGCGCGCGACCGCGGCCGTTTCGCCGATGCCCGCGCCCGCCTCAACGAAAGCCCGCTCGGAGCCGCGGCGCTTGCCGGCACGTCATTTCCGATCGATCGCAGCATGACGGCGAAGGCGCTGGGCTTCACCCGGCCGATGGCCAACTCGCTCGATGCGGTGGCCGATCGCGACTTCGTGCTGGAGACCTTGGCGGCAAGCGCGATCGCCGCGGTACATCTGTCGCGGTTCGCCGAGGAAATCGTGATTTGGTCCTCGTCGCGGGTCGGGCTCCTGCATTTGTCTGATGCTTTCACCACCGGCTCTTCGATCATGCCGCAGAAGCGCAATCCCGATGCCGCCGAGCTGGTGCGCGCGCGTTCCGGCCGCATCGTCGGCGCGTTGACCTCCCTGCTCATGGTCATGAAGGGGCTGCCACTCGCCTACCAAAAGGACATGCAGGAGGACAAGGAAGGCACGATCGACGCGCTCGGCGCGCTCGCGTTGTCGATCAGCGCCATGACCGGCATGGTGCGCGACATGAAGCCCGAGGTCGCGCGGATGAAGGCCGCGGCGGGTGAGGGCTTTGCGACGGCGACCGATCTGGCCGATTGGCTCACGCGCATGCTCAACATGCCGTTTCGTGAAGCGCACCGTGTTACCGGCAAGATTGTCGCTAAAGCGAGCGCCGCCGGTGTGTCGCTCGACAAGCTGCCGCTGGAAACCATGCAGGCGATCGAGCCGCGGATCACCAAAGCGGTGTTTAACGTCCTCACCGTCGATGCATCAGTCAAAAGCCGGGCCGTCTATGGCGGCGCTGCGCCGAAAAATGTGCGCGCGCAGGCCCAAGCTTGGCTCAAAAAGCTCAAAACTTAGGACGGTTAGCCGGCATAAACCGGCTGGCAACGCCTTCCCGACACAATGTCGCCGCCGCAGTTCTGCTAGGATATGCGGGCAAGCGGCAAGGGCTTTGGCGGGGGCTTTGGCGGGGGCTTTCTTGGCATTCGATCGGGTGCGTGTAACCGTTGCGCTCGTCTTGTTCGGCGCCATCGCGGTCGGCCTTGCCGCCTGCGGCCGGGCCGGTGCGCCCTTGCCGCCGCCGGGGCCTGCGGTCGAGCCTGCGCCGACCGCGCAGGCGGCCCCGCCAATGGCGCCATCGACCAGCCTTGTCGGACCAATTGAGTCGGGACCTACCTCGCGGGAAACCGCGCAGAAAAATGGCTTCGACGCGTACGGCAATCCGGTCGCGCCGGTCGGCCAGAAGAAATCGTTCCCGCTCGATTTCCTGCTGCAATAGCCGGACCTTCGGGCGCAGCAGTTTATTCCGGTTTCCACTTTTCCCGCGCATGCTCTAAACACCTGCCATGCATCATTTCGCCTATCGCAACGGCGTGCTGCACGCCGAATCGGTCGATTTGATCGCGCTGGCAGATGCCGTCGGCACGCCGTTCTATTGCTATTCGACGGCGACGCTGGAGCGGCATTATCGCGTGTTCGCCGAAGCGTTCGCCGATGTCGACGCGCTGATTTGTTACGCGCTCAAGGCGAATTCCAATCAGGCGGTGATCGCCACGCTGGCGCGGCTCGGCGCCGGCGCCGACGTCGTGTCCGAGGGCGAATTGTTGCGCGCGCGGGCAGCCGGCGTTCCGCCGGAAAAGATCATGTTCTCCGGCGTCGGCAAGACCGCGCGCGAACTTGCGCTCGCCGTCGAGCAGAACATTTTTTGCGTCAATGTCGAATCCGAAGCCGAGCTTGAACTTTTGGCAGAGATCGCCGCCGGCAAGGGACGCACCGTCGAGATTTCGCTGCGGGTCAATCCCGACATCGATCCGAAGACGCACGCCAAGATCGCGACCGGCAAGGCGGAAAACAAATTCGGCATACCGATCAGCCGCGCGCGTGCAGTCTATGCCCGCGCGGCGAGGCTCAAGGGCTTGCGGGTTGCCGGTGTCGACATGCATATCGGCAGCCAGATCACCGCGCTCGATCCGTTCAACGACGCGTTTGCGCTGCTGGCCGACTTCGTGCGCACGTTGCGCGCGGACGGCCACACTATTCGTCATATCGATCTCGGCGGCGGCCTTGGCATTCCCTACCGCGAGGACAACGAGCCGCCGCCCGATCCGTCGGCCTATGCGAATGTGGTCAAGCGCACGACCCGCGACCTTGAATGCCAGTTGATCTTCGAGCCGGGGCGATTGATCGTCGGCAATGCCGGCATCCTGGTCACCCGCGTGCTCTATGTGAAGCGCGGCGAAGCGAAGACTTTCGTCATCGTTGATGCCGGCATGAATGACCTCGTGCGTCCGACGCTTTACGACGCGCATCACGATATTCGCCCGGTGCGCGAGGTGGCCGCCGGCGCGCAAAGAATCATTGGCGACGTGGTCGGCCCGGTCTGCGAATCAGGCGATTTCATTGCGCTCGACCGCTCGCTGGTCGAGCCGCAACCGGGCGAACTGCTCGCGGTGATGACCGCCGGCGCCTACGGCGCGGTCGAAGCGGGCACCTACAATACCCGCGCACTCGTCCCGGAAGTGCTTGTGCGGACAGGTGAATGGGCCCTGGTGCGGCCGCGCGTCGAGGCCGCGGACCTGATCGCGCTTGACCGCATGCCGCCTTGGCTATGATCTGGCTCTGATTTTGCTTGTGATTTTTGCATGACACGGCTTCCCTGCGGGCCGAGCCACGGCCTTTGAACCGCCCGCATGTGAGCGCGTTGTTCGGCATATTTTGCGGAGAGCCTGGTGACCGAGCCACCGAGTAACCCTGCCGCCACGCCGCCGAACGCCGAACGGGATCCCCGCTCGCAGCTCGGCACTGTGCTGCGCCGTGCTCGCTTCACGATCTTCTGGGAACGGGTTTGGCCCGCGCTTGCCGGTGTCGTCACCGTCGTCGGTCTTTTCCTTTCGGTTTCGTGGCTTGGCTTATGGCTATGGTTGCCGCCGCTGGCGCGGGCGATCGGGCTGGCGATTTTCGCAATCCTCACGCTGCTCGCGCTGACGCCGTTCGTCGCGTTACGCTTACCGACGGTTGCCGACGCGTTGCGCCGGCTCGATCGCGGCAGCGGCGCGCGGCATCGGCCGGCGACAGCTATTGTCGACAAACTCGCGGTGACGCCGGCCGATGAAGTCTCGCACGCATTGTGGCAGGCGCATGTCGCGCAAACGTTACGCGCCGCGCACGCTTTCAAGGCCGGCTTGCCGTCGCCGCGCGTGGCGCTACGCGATCCCTACGCGTTACGCGGTTTCATTCTGGTCGCGGTCGTCGCCACTTTTATCGCTGCCGGCGGTGAGCACTGGAAGCGGATCGCTGCCGCTTTCGACTGGCAGGGCGTGGTGCTGCCGGCAAATTTCCGGGTCGACGCCTGGGTGACGCCGCCGGCTTACACCGGCAGGCCG
>JASHSY010000038.1 GCA_030040825.1 Xanthobacteraceae bacterium | reverse complement strand
CCCGGCGACAGCCGCTTTTGCCCCAGCTGCGGCATTCCGCAGGCCTTGGCCTGTGCCGCATGCGGCCACGTCAATGCCGCAGGCTCACGCTTTTGTGCGCAATGCGGCAGTAAACTTGTCGAAGCAGCGGCCGCACCTGCGGCCGCCCCTCAGCCGCCGGCCGCAGCGCGCCCCGTGGTATCCGCCGAGCGATACCGGACAGGAAGTGATCCGCATCTACGATCGGGACCGTCACCGCGACCACGCATACTTCAGCTGCGCGCAGCCACGAGCCTGGCAAAGCTTCTCGGCGATACCGGCCGCCAGTCGGAAGGGCGCGCTGTCCTTGCGCCGCTCTACGGCGAATTCACAGAAGGTTTCGAGATTCCGGATTTACGGGCAGCGAAGACGCTGCTCGCCGTTCTGAACTAAGAAGGGGCGCGATCGCGAGAGGACGGAAAATGAAAATAACGATTGCAGACGCGATGGGGTACATCGCGGCCCTGCTCGTCTTCATGACCTTCTGGATGAAAACGATGGTGCCGCTGCGGCTGGCCGGCCTCGCCAGCAACGTGTTCTTCATCGCTTACGGAGCTTTGTTGGTCGCCTACCCGGTGCTGATACTGCATGTGCTTTTGCTCCCGCTGAATCTCCTGCGGCTGCGGGAAATGTTGCAATTGACCAAGCGCGTCGGGGAGGCTGCTGCCGGCGACCACGACATGGCCTGGATCAAGCCTTTTACCTCGGTGCGACGCATGCAGGTCGGCGACATCCTTTTCCGTAAGGGCGATACCGCCGACCGCCTGTTCATCGTCGTATCCGGCCGCTGCCGTCTACTCGACAGCAACATCGAGATTCCGCCGGGAGCCGTGGTCGGCGAATTGGCCCTGCTCGCGCCCGATAAGGCTCGCACGCAGTCGCTCCAATGTATGGAAGGCGGCGAACTCCTCGAAATCACCTACGGGCAGATCAAGCAGCTTTATTACCAGAATCCAAAGTTTGGCTTCTACTTCCTGGAGCTGACCAGCAAGCGCCTGTTCGACAACGTCGCGCGGCTGGAAAGCGAAATCGAGCAGTTGCGCGCACGCTTGGCGGCAGGCGGCGACGAAGCGTTTGCGCACCGGACCTGACAAATCCATGGCGGGACCGACCACCAAAGCGGGACAAATCCGGCTCGGCATCGGCGGCTGGAATTATGCGCCGTGGCGCGGCACGTTTTATCCGGAAGGCCTCGCCCAGGCGAAAGAGCTGGAATATGCCGCGAGCCGACTCACCTCGATCGAAATCAATTCGACATTTTACGGCTCGCAGAAGCCGGAAAGCTTCCGCAAATGGGCTAGCGCCGTACCGGACGGTTTTATTTTTTCGGTCAAAGGCCCGCGCTTTGCCACCAATCGCCGCGACCTTGCCGGCGCCGGCGACTCGATCAAGCGGTTCCTCGATTCCGGCGTGCTCGAATTGCGCGACCGGCTCGGGCCGATGCTGTGGCAATTCGCGCCGTTCAAGAAATTCGACGCAGCCGACTTCGGCAAATTTCTTGAACTCTTGCCTAACCAGGCCGACGGCAGGCGGCTGCAGCATGCGGTGGAAGTTCGGCATGAAAGCTTCCGCACCACGGAATTCGTGACGTTGGCCCGCTCGTTCGCTACGCCGATCGTGTTTACCGATCATGCGACCTATCCGTCGTTTGCCGATCTGACCGGCGATTTCATTTATGCGCGTTTGCAACGAGGCAAAGACACGATCCCGACCGCTTACCCGCCGAAAGAAATAAACACATGGGCCGAGCGGCTGAAATTGTGGGCGCAGGGCAAAGAGCCGCACGACCTGCCGCGCGTCGAACCTGCTGCCAAGCAAAGTAAGAGTTCGCCCCGCGACGTCTTCGCCTACGTCATCCACGAGGGGAAAATTCGGGCGCCCGCGGCGGCGATGGCGCTGATCGAGCGGTTGACGAAAAGCTAAACGCGGGCGGAGTATGGCTTCGCCGCTCAATAAATCACACTATTTGAGGTCCGCAGCCGCTGCACCAAAACACGCATGACGTTGAGCGCGAAATATGGAGTGCGGCTCACCATCAGCAAAAACTGCTTTTCGGCAACCGGTACCAGCGTGGAATCGGTTACCGCAACCGCCGTCGCGCTGCGCGGACCGCGATCAATCAACGCCATCTCGCCGAAGATACTGAGATCGCCCAAGGTATCGAGAAGGCGATTACCCAGACGAATCTCTACGGTTCCACTTTTAATGACGAACATTTCCAGTGCCGGATCGCCTTCGCGGAAGATAACTTCGCCGGCTTTATAATTGCGGATCGGCGCACCGGCGCCCGCCAACAAGCCGAAGTCGATCGGCGCATCCGCCGCAGCAGCTATCGCCATGACAACCATCCCCTCGCGTCTGATTATTGCAATCTCATGACGATGGACGATTACAGTCTTATGACAGCTGACAACGAGCGCGGCGGTTTGCGAGCGACCGAGGCGTTCCGGATATACTAACGGCCACGAAACGAGGGTGCGCGTACTTCCGGCGTCACCCGCGTAGCCGTGGCCGTCCCACGACGGAGCCAAAGGCATCGACGTCGCTCATCAATAAGTAGGTATGGCCGAGGGTTATGCAAGGTCCGTTTCTATGCAATTATCCTCCGCCACGCATTGCTTGAAGCGATTTTAGTCGTTTTCGAAGGGAGTGGAACCATGACCATGCCGCAACGGACTGACATGGAGGCGGTTGGGCGCGCATTTGCCAGCGCTGTCCATGAGCACTGGATGGTGTTTTTGGTCGAAGGAATCATCCTGGTCATTCTCGGTTTGGCGGCAATCTTGCTGCCGCCATTGGCGACCCTTGCTTTCACCATCGTGATTGGCTGGATATTCCTGGTCAGCGGCGTGCTCGGATTGATCACGACTTTCTGGGCGCGGAATGCGCCCGGTTTCTGGTGGTCGTTGGTCTCGGCGTTGATCGGCATCGCTGCCGGTTTGGTTCTTCTGTTGCGGCCGCTGAGCGGCACACTGTCGCTCACTTTGGTGCTGATTGCATTCTTCGTGATCGAGGGCGTCGCCTCGATCATGTATTCGATCGAGCATCGCAATCAATTGAGCGGACGCTGGGGCTGGATGCTGATCAGCGGCATCATCGATCTGATCCTTGCCGCGATCATTTTTGCCGGGCTACCTGGCACGGCGGCGTGGGCGCTCGGTCTGCTTGTCGGCATCAACATGGTGTTCGGTGGCGCGGCGCTGATCGGAATGGCGCTGGCCGCACGCCACCCGGCCTGACAGCGCCGCCCAGATTCCCGCTTTCGCGGGGACGCGCGGACAAGTCTATTCCGCGGGAGCCGCCTGCGGTACGCGGGCGCGTTCAACGCCGTTGGCGATGTAGGCGATCGCCAAGACCGCGATCAGGAAGCCGAGCGCGATGACGGCGGTGGTCCCCAGCACCAGCGCAAAGCCGCCGCGGCCATACAGCAACGCGATCATCGACACCGCTACGCCGGATACCATGAAGGTGAGGAAGTAGCGCACGGCGTACACCCGGCCCCGCCAGGCGTCGGCGGTATAGCGGGCGATGATCAGATCGTTCACGGTGATCTGCCCGTAAATCGCCGCCATGGTGAAGGCCAGCGCAAACAAGACCATCACACCGCTCGCATAGGCGGTCCAGACCACACCGGTGAACTGCATGACCGCGAAAGTTGCGAACAGCACATGCAACCGGAAGATTTCCACCAGGCGACCGACGGCAATTTGCGCCAGCGCACCGCAGATAAACACCGCGGTCGTCAGGCCGCCGATCTCGACAAGCGAAATGTTGCCGCTCACGCGCTCGTCGACGATCTTCGGCAGCGCCACCGACAGCGTGTTGAAGACGAGGCCGGCCGACAGTGCGACGACCACAAACAGTCCAAAGATAATTGCGGCCGTTGTTTTTGACAGCGCAACGTCGGGTGAGACGCTACGCGCGGTCTTGTGACGTATATCGCCGGGAACGAGCCAAAGAAAAACGACGCCGGTGACAATGCAGATCAGCCCAGGCACCAGAAACGCGCCGCGCCAGGAAAATGCCGCGGTCAGCACCGCGGTCGTCCCGGCGGCGAGCGACACGCCGAGATTGCCGCACACGCCGTTGAACGCGAGCGTGCGGCCGCGCTGCGTAGCATTTTCGATCACCATTGCGGTGCCGACCGGGTGATAGATGGCGGCGAAGATGCCGAGCGCGAACAACGCCAGCGCCAGCACAATCAGCGATGGCGCCAGCGCCGCCGCAGTCAGCGACAAACCGCAGCCGACATAGAATGCGACCATCATGTTGCGCCGGCTCCACCGATCGGCGAGCCAGCCCGCCGGCAGCGAGAACAGCCCAAACGCGATAAAGGACGCGGTCGACAGCGCGATGAGCTGCGCATAGGAGCGGCCGTAAGCGACCTGTAACTCGATGACCACGGTCGGGTAGACCAGCATCACGAAATGATCGAGCGCGTGCGCCCAATTGAGGAAACCGAGCGCCAGCCGCCGCCGCGACAGATCGCCGGGTTGGGCGGTTGAAAATTCTGCGGAACTATCGGTCGACATCGTGCGGATCCCGGCTCTGCAAACGCTCATATAGCGCGGGCCCGTCGGCCCACCTACCTCAATCGTGCAAGGCAGGTCGGTAACAGGCTGGCCTCGGCACCCCGAGGCGTCCGGACCGTCGCCCTTTCGAGGGCCGCTGTGGCGACCACCTCAGGGTGAC
>JASHSY010000363.1 GCA_030040825.1 Xanthobacteraceae bacterium | reverse complement strand
CCCGCCGGAGAAGTCAAGGATCGTACGGATATTGTCTCGGTTTTCCTCACCGACAAAGACAAGCCCGTGGAGCGGCATGTTGCGGCGCTGCAGCGCTTCGATCGACAAGAGCGTGTGATTGATCGTCCCGAGCGCGGTCCGCGCGCACAGGATAATCGGGGCCGACCAGGCGGCAAACACGTCGATCAGCAGCCTCCGCCGCGTCACCGGCACCATCAGCCCGCCGGCACCCTCGATGATCAAGTTGCGAGCGCACTGCGGCAAGTCAAGACAATCGGTCGCGATTTCTGTTCCGTCGAGTTCGGCAGCCCGATGGGGCGACAGCGGTTCCGACAAGATATATCGCTCAGGTAAAAAGCGATCCTCAGGCAAACCAGTCATCGCTTGCACGCGCGCCCGATCGGTGCCGTCGCCGATGCCCGATTGAATCGGCTTCCAGTAGCAGCCGTCCAACGCAAGCGTGAGCATCGCTGCCACGGTCGTCTTGCCGATTCCGGTGTCCGTGCCGGTGACGATGAAAGCCTTGCTCATAAACAGGAACTCGTCAGACGCAGAGCCTCTCCGGCAACAGGCGTGAAAGCGTGTCAGTAAACGCGGTCAAATCGCCACGCGACAGGCCCACGTGTAGAGAAAGGCGCAGCCGGGCGGTCCCCTCGGGTACGGTCGGCGGACGTATGGCGCGAATGTCAAAGCCTGACGCCTGAAGCGCGGTTGCTAGCGCGACAGCAGCTCTGTCTTCGCCAACGACAATAGGAACGATCTGGCTGTTGATCGCAATTCCGGGCATTCGTTTGGCGGCCAACGTTTTAAGCGCTAATAACTGCTCGCGACGTTGCGGCTCGTCGCGCACGATTTCCAGCGCACGTTTGACCAGTACGGCCTGCAATGGCATCGGTGCAGTGGAGTAAATGAAAGGCCTGGCTGCGTTAACGAGATAGCTGATGACGGGTTCGCTGGCACAGACGAGCGCGCCGGCGACGCCAAGCGCCTTGCCGCAAGTATGCAGGACAATCAGTCTCTCGCTATCGAGTCCTTCGGTCTCGCCGCGCCCGGTGAGGCCGGATACACCGGTGCCATGCGCCTCATCGACAATCATCAAAGCATCGTGCTTCTCTACAAGCAAAAGAAGCTCGCGAAGCGGCGCAACGTCTCCATCCATGCTGTAGACCGATTCAACTAGCAGCCAAACATTGCCGCCGGCAGCGCGGCCTTCTTTCAGCGCGTCCTCGAATGCATTGAGATCGTTGTGCCTTGCCTTGATTGCCCGGCATCGTGTCATATGCAGGCCGTCGCGCATACTGGCGTGGCATAGCGCGTCATAGACGACGACGTCCTCGCGCTTCACAAGCGCGGTGATGAGCGCAAAGTTGGCTTGATACCCGTTGGCGAAGAATAAAGTGCGTGGACGCGCGAAATAAATCGCCGCGAACCTTTCGAGATCTTCGTGCGCCTGACGGTGGCCGCGCAGAAGCCGCGAAGCCGACGCGCCGACTTCAATACCACCTTGCAACGCTTCAATGGCCGTCTGTCTCAGCGCCGGGTGTTTGCTGAGGCCGAGATAGTCGTTCGATGAAAAATCTATGCCAGACGGCAGATTCAGCGATCGGTAACGTCCGATGGCCTTCAGGCGATCAAGCTCAGGCTCGAACGTCTTCACCCGACCGCTCCTAGCTGTGGCTGACGAACAGTTCGATAGAGTTTCGCGTTTTCGCGCCAGTGGTGCAAGCAGCGGGGATGATCGAGCCGTGTCACGCAACCAAAGCGGAAATATGCTCGGCGGCAGGGCGCAGGCTTGGCAGAAAACGCTCGCGCATTTCGTTGCGCGTGGTGCGTGTCGAATGGGTACTGAGATTGAGGGCGGCGATCGCCTGCCCGGCCCGGTTCAGGATCGGCACCGCGATCGCCCGCAGGCCGCGTTCCAGTTCTTCGTCGACAATGGAAAACCCCTGCTCCCAATCTTCGCGCACCCGATCGAACAGCGCCTGCACGTCGGTGATCGTCGACGGCGTGTAGGCTTCGATATGCAGCGAGCGCAATCGCCGCCACAGCTCGGCCTCGTCAAGGCAGCCAAGCTGCACCCGCCCGAGCGCGGTATGAAAGGCCGGTAATCGCGTTCCCACGGCCAGTGCCACCGACATGATGCGGCTGGCCGGAATGCGCGCGACGTATACGATCTCAGTTCCCTCCAGGATGGCCGCCGAACAGGACTCGTGAAATTGCTCGCTGAGCTGACGCATCTGTGGCGCCGCCTGCTCGATCCAGTTTTGCGTGGCCAGATAGGCGAAGCCGAGTTTCAGGATGCCGGACGAGAGCGAAAAGTCGCGACCGTTCTGCACAACGTATCCAAGCGCGCTCAGCGTGCGCAGAATCCGCCGCGCCGTCGCCCGCGACAGGCCGGCGGCATGCGCGGCTTGCGACAACGTCATTGCCGGCCGCTGCCGGTCGAACGATTCGAGCACGGCTAGGCCTTTGGCAAGGGTGGCCATGAATTCTTTGTCTTGCGCCATCGACTGCGTGCTCTTCGGCTGTCGCGGCGGCGCCGCGGCAATTGACAGAAATTCGGCGCTCGGCAACAATGGCCGGAGCGCGAACCTTCGTTCGATAATCGAACAATAATTAATCGCACCGCCACGTGCAAGTCGAAGGCTGCGTTGGGAAAAACGCCAGTGGCGCGGCCCGATTTCCGGGCGCCGGCGCCGGATCGCAGAGGGAGGATGTCATGGCGAGGAGATCGGACAACAGTCGCGTGAACCGGCGCATCTTTATCAAGGCGTCGGCGGCTACCGGCGCCGCGTTTGCCGCCGGCTCGGTCTTCGCACCATCGGTGCGCGCAGCGCAGACGCTTAAGCTCGGTTATGTGAGTCCGCAGACTGGGCCGCTCGCGCCATTCGCCGAAGCGGACAAGTTCATCATTTCCAGCTTCCTCGAAACGGTGAAGGGCGGAGTCAAGATCGGTAGCGCGACGCTTCCAGTCGAAGTCACGGTAAAGGACAGTCAGTCCAACCCCAATCGCGCCGCTGAAGTCGCCAAGGAATTGATCGTCTCCAACAAGATCGACTTGATGCTGGTGGCGTCAACTCCGGAAACCACCAATCCGGTCTCCACCCAATGCGAGATCGAGGAAGTGCCGTGCATTTCCAGCGTCGCGCCGTGGCAGCCGTATTTTATCGGCCGGCAGGCCAATCCGGGCGGCGGCCCGCCGGCTTGGAAGCCGTTCAACTACACGTACCATTTCTTTTGGGGCCTGGAAGACGTCATCGCTGTCTACACCAACATGTGGCAGCAAGTTAAAACCGACAAATCGGTCGGCGGCCTGTTCCCCAACGACGGCGACGGCAATGCCTGGGGCAGCAAGCAAGTCGGCTTCCCGCCGGTGCTTGACAAGCTCGGCTACACGCTGACCGATCCTGGCCGTTATCAGAATCTGACCGACGACTTCACCGCACAGATCGCCGCGTTCAAGAAAGCAAATTGCGACATCATCACCGGCGTGATGATCCCGCCCGACTTCACCACCTTCTGGAACCAAGCGTCGCAACAAGGCTTCAAGCCGAAGGTCGCGTCGATCGGCAAGGCGATCCTGTTCCCGGTCGCGGTCGAGGCGTTGGGCAAGAACGGCATCAACCTCTCGTCCGAGGTCTGGTGGACGCCGAACCATCCGTTCAAGTCGTCGTTGACCGGGCAGTCGGCGAAACAGCTTGCCGACGCCTATGAAAAATCCTCCGGTAAACAGTGGACGCAGCCGATCGGCTTCGTGCATGCGCTGTTCGAACTGGCCGTGGACGCGGCCAAGCGATCGGGCAACGCAGGTGACAACAAGGCTATGGTGAAAGCAATCGCCGCGACCGACCTGCACACTGTAGTCGGACCGATCGCCTGGAACGGCAAGAATTTGCCGCCATTCGCAGCCAAGAACATTGCCAAGACGCCGCTGGTTGGCGGCCAGTGGCGGCTGCGTAACGGCAACAAGTACGACATCGTCATCACCGATAATAAGACCGCGCCCGAAATCCCGGTCGGCGGCAAAATGGAGCCGATCGCCTAAGTGCCAGGTCGGCGGCAACAGCGAGCGGCTGACGGCGGCTCGGCATGAGATAAAATACAACGCCGGTCCCACCTAGCGGACCGGCGTTTGACTGGGCGGTCGCGTGATCCTGACGCTGGAAAATTTGACGAGATCGTTTGGCTCGCTCAAAGCCGTCGACGGCGTCGAGCTTGAGGTCGAAGCCGGCGAAGCGCTCGGCATCATCGGCCCGAACGGCGCGGGCAAGACCACGTTATTCAATCTTATCACCGGCCTGCTTACGCCGGATGCGGGCACCATCCGATTCGACAGCCGCGATATCACGCAAGCACCGCCGCGGGCGCGCTGCATCGCCGGTATCGGACGTTCGTTCCAAATCCCGCATCCATTTGAGAATCTGACCGTGTTCGAGAATCTGCTGGTTGCTGCCATCCATGGCCGCCGGCAGCGCGAGGCGCAGGTGGTTGACGCCTGCGGCGAGATTCTCGAGCGCACCGGGCTCATTGCCTTTGCCAATCGCCGCGCTGGCACACTTAATCTGCTCGGCCGCAAACGGCTGGAACTTGCCCGCGCGCTGGCAAGTTCGCCGCGGCTTTTACTGCTCGATGAAATCGCCGGCGGGCTAACCGAAGCCGAGTGTTCCGAACTCGTCGAGCTGGTGCAGGCGATCAGGCAATCGGGCGTCACCATCGTCTGGATCGAACATATCGTGCATGCACTCGTTGCCGTCGTGTCCCGCCTGGTCGTCCTCAACTTCGGGCGCAAGATCATCGAAGGCGAGCCGCGCGCCGTGATGGCCTCGGCTGAGGTGAGCGAAATCTACATGGGCATAGCGGCGTGAGAGGTTGGGCGTGGCGGTACTGGAAACCCACGAACTCACCGCTTTTTACGGCGACTTTCAGGCGTTGTTTGGCGTTACGTTTGCGCTCGAAGAGGGCGAAACCGTCGCCATCATCGGCGCCAACGGCGCCGGCAAATCCACTTTTCTGAAAGCGATCGCCGGATTGCTGCCGCGGCAGGCGACGGCAGTACGGCTGGACGGACGCGATATCGGGGCGCTTCCCGCCTACGAGATCGTCAAGCTCGGCGTCTCACTGGTGCCCGAAGGCCGACGGCTGTTTTCCTCGCTCTCGGTTGAGGAGAACCTGCTGGTCGGCGCTTACGGCCGGCGCAGCCAGGGGCCGTGGAATCTCGCCAGCGTTTATCGGTTGTTTCCTCTGCTTCAGGAGCGGCGCCACACCTCCTCGACGGCTCTCTCCGGCGGTCAGCAGCAAATGGTCGCTATCGGCAGAAGCCTGATGTCGAACCCGCGCGTCCTGCTGTGCGACGAACTCAGCCTCGGCCTCGCGCCGATCGTGATCCGCGATATTTACGCCGCGCTAGCCGATATCAAGACGCGCGGAACCAGCGTCGTGCTGGTCGAGCAGGACTTGGTGCACGCCATGTCGGTCGCGGACCGCGCTTATTGCTTCATGGAAGGACGCGTCAGTCTTTCCGGCCGACCGCGGGAACTCAGCCGCGACGCCATTCACGCCGCCTATTTCGGATTGTAAGCGCATGTTCGGCTGGATCGATACGGTGGTGCAGGGGATCTTGCTCGGCGGGCTTTATTCGCTTTACGCCACCGGCCTGTCGGTGATCTTCGGCATCATGCGGCTGGTCAATCTGGCGCATGGCGATCTGATCGTGCTGCCGGCCTTCCTGATGCTGGCCCTCGTCGGCATCGGCGTGCCGATCGTGCTGGC
>JASHSY010000362.1 GCA_030040825.1 Xanthobacteraceae bacterium | reverse complement strand
ATTCGCGCAGCGGGATGGCGGGAACCGGAAGCGTGGGTGCGTAGGTCGTGCTGGTCATCTCGTCCTCCTGGGATTGCGCGTCCCGTTAGAGTGTTCGCCATTCGCGGAGAGGGTCTGGCTTTCGGACCTACGAAACGCGTGGCCGAATACAGTGGCGCGACCGCGCCGGAATCCCACCGGCTTCCTTATTCGCGAAGACTCGTGAAGCATAGGAATAGGCGTGTCGTCTTGTCAACGAGCGGCGCGCCGCTGTCCTTTGCGGGCTTTTTGACGTTTCCCGCGCTTCGGCGAACGCGCGACGGGCTTGGCCGAAGGCTTATTCGAAGCCTTATTCGAAGCTTTGGCCGCCGCTGCCGCCGCACGGTAATAGCTCCACAAGATTCGCGCCGCTACCGCCCGCCACGGCCGCCACGCTTCGGCCAGTGCCAGCATCTCCTTCGCGGTCGGTCGCGCCGGCAGCGCAAACGCAATCCGTGCGGCTTCTTGCAAGGCCAGATCGCCCGCCGGCCAGGCATCGCCGTGGCCGAGGCAGGACAGCAAATAAATGTCGGCTGTCCAGGGGCCGATGCCGTGGATGGCGGTCAGCGCCGCGTGCGCCTCCTCGGCGGCGAGTTCGGCAAGCCCGGCGAGCGCGAGTTCGCCGCGTTTCACCGCCCGCGCGATCGCCTTGAGCGCACGGATTTTTGGCGCGGACAATCCGAGCCGCGCCAGCCGCGCCGGGCGTGCCCGCAGCAAGGCGTCCGGCTCGAACGGATCGAAGACCGTCGCAAGGCGGCCCCAGATCGCGTTCGCGCTCGCGGTCGAAAGTTGCTGCGCCACAATAATGGCGGCAAGTGCGGCGAAACCATCTTCGCGCCGCCGCAGCGGCGGCCGTCCAATCTTGGCCACCAGCGCGATGAAGCGCGGGTCGGCTTCACCGAGCGCGGTCAATGCAAGGTCGAGGTCGGCTTCGCTGTGGATGTGAGATTGCGCCATCGCCACTATCTGATTGATCGCCGCTTACGCAGCGTCAACCCCGATTGAACCGGCAGCAAGCCCGTGCATACCCGGATTCTCCGCTTCGCGCCCAGTCCGAATGGGCACCTGCACCTGGGACACGCCTATTCGGCGCTGCTCAACCAGGACATGACGCGCGAATTGGGCGGGCGGTTCTTGCTGCGCATCGAGGATATCGATGCCGCGCGCTGCCGGCCGGAATATGAGGCGGCAATCTATGAAGACTTGCACTGGCTCGGCATTACCTGGGAGGCGGAGGTCCGGCGGCAGAGCGGGCATTTCGACGATTATCAGGCGGCGCTCAACAAGCTGGAAACGGCCGGATTGATCTATCCCAGTTTCGAGAGCCGCAGCGAAATCGCAGCCCTCGTTGACACGCGCGACCGTCAAGGCGGCTGGCCGCGCGATCCGGACGGCGTGCCGCTCTATCCGGGCAATGCGCGCAAGCTTTCGTGGGCCGAGCGCGAGCGGCGCCGCCGTGCCGGCGATCCTTTTGCGCTGCGGCTGGCGATGGATGCGGCTTCTGCCCGCGCCGGTGCGCTGACCTGGACCGAGAGCGGCACCGGTCCGCAGGGTCAATCCGGTCTGGTCGCGGCGGCTCCGCAAATGTGGGGCGACGTCGTGCTCGGCCGCAAAGACGTGCCGAGCAGTTACCACCTTGCCGTCGTGGTCGACGACGCGCTGCAAGGCGTGACCGACGTGGTGCGCGGGCAGGATCTGTTCTGGTCGACCGGCATCCATCGACTGTTGCAGACGCTCCTCGGCCTGCCCGAGCCTGCCTACCATCACCACAAGCTCATTCTTGACGCCGGCGGTCGCAAACTGTCGAAGGCAACCCAGGCGACGAGCCTGCGTGAGCTTCGCGCCGGCGGCGCGACGGCGGTGGATATCCGCCGCATGGTCGGATTGGGACGCTGAACATTTCGTCTGCTCCGTGCGATAAACGCTCGGCGCCCCGGGGGGCTGCCATGGCGCGATTGAGATCGAAAAGAAAATCCGCCGCCAAGCCGTCGCGGCGACCAACGAAGCGGCGCGTGCCGGCGCTTTCGGCCCGCACCGCCGAGACGTCGCTCGTTGCCTACGCGCACGACATCCGTACCGCGCTCACCGGAATTCTGGCGCTCGGAGAATTGCTGGCGAGCACCAACCTCGGCGAACGCGAGCGGCAATGGGCGTTCGAGATCAAGAGTACCGCCGAACATCTCGCCTCACTCACGACGCTGATGATCGACGCCGCCAAGGCCGATAGCGGCACGTTCAAGCTCCGCCACGAAGTGTTCCGGCCGCGACGCCTGATCGCGGCGCTGGCGGATTCGCTTACCGCGCGTGCGGAAACCAAGGGGCTGCGCGCGACGGTGACGGTTGCCGACGATATTCCCGAGCCGCTCGTGGGCGACACGGTGCGGTTGCGCGCCGCAATCGAGAACCTGATCGACAATGCGGTGAAGTTCACCGAAAGCGGCAGCATCCAGCTTGACGTGCTGGCCGAGCGCGTTGCCCGCGGCAGTATCCGCCTCGTTTTTACGGTCACCGACACCGGCATTGGGCTTAAGGTCGATGAGATCAAGCGACTGTTCCGGCCGTTCACCCAGGCGAATGCCGGCATCGCACGCCGTTACGGCGGCGCCGGTCTCGGGCTCGCGGTGGTCAAGGCATTGGCAAAACGGATGAGCGGCGATCTGACGGTGACAAGCGCGCCGGGGCGCGGTTCGATTTTTCGTTTCTCGGCGGTGTTGCCGATCGGCCGCGACACGGCAACCGGACATGCCCCGCTCCCCCAGCGCAAGCCGCCGGTGCGACCACTTGCCATCCTCTGTGCCGAGGACAATCCCTATGGCCGCGTCATCCTCAACACCATTCTCGGCGAACTCGGCCACCGCGCCGATTTTGTCAATTCGGGCGAGGAGGCGAGCGCGGCAGCCGCGCGCGGCTATGACGTTGTGCTGATGGATGTCACTTTGACCGGGATCGACGGCCTAGAGGCAGCGCGCCGTATCCGCGCGCTGCCAGGCGCCGCGGGACGCACCCCAATCATTGGCGTATCCGGTCGCGGCGGGCCTGGCGATGAAGACGCCGCGCGTGCCGCCGGCATGAACTATTATTTGCGCAAGCCGGTGAGCCCGAGCGCGTTAAGCGAAGCGATCGCCGCGGCAACGGATAAAAAGTAACGCTAGCTCGTGGCGGCCCCGACCGGCTCGGCGAGGTCGGAAAAGGCAATGAAGTCCGCGCCGGCGGCGGCGCGCGCATCGTCAAGCGGCAATGCATAGCGCACGCTCGTGCCGTCGCGGCCGATCTCCCTGAAGCCGAGACGTGGATAGAGCTCGCGCACCAGCGCGTTCTTGGCGGTCGGTATGTAATCGCCGATCAACCGGCGCGCGCCCAAGGCGCCGGCGCGGGCGACGATGTCGGCCAGGATCGCGGCCTCGACCTCGCGACCGAACACGCGGCAGGACATCAACCAGAGATCGATACGCGCGTCGCCGTCGGCTTCGCGCGCCACCGCAACGACGCTGATGATGCCGTTATCGCCGAAGCGATCGGTCAGCCGGTAGCAGCGTCCGAAGCCGCCCCGGGCTGCCGCCGCGAGCTCGCTCCAGTTATAGCGGCGCGTTGTCAGGTTGAACTGGTTGGTCTTCTGGATCAGCTCGCTCACGCGCTCGCGCGCCGCTTCGAGCGGCGCGCCGTGCATGGTCATTTTGAGTCCGCGCAGGAATTCCTGATAATCGCCGGCGTCGCGTTGCGCCGCATCGCGCGCCTCGTTCTCGGCATACATGCGGTGACGCTTAAGCGATTCTCCGGTGGCGACGCGGTGATCGAACAAGCCGGTGCCGAGCAGGATCGCCACGCGCTGCGCCGGATCGTCGGGTAATTCCGGCACCGCGATGTCGGGAAAGCGCCGCCGAACCTCGGCGCGTTCGACCGGGTTGTCGTCGAGAAAGATGACCCCCGTGGTCGAGAGCTTCAGCCGGTCGAGAATGCGCGCAAGGCTGGACGATTTCGGCTCCCAGTGGATTTCGGTCGCGGCAAAATCGTCGGCGCGCAAAATCATCTCCGGACGTTTGGCGAACACCTCTTGGACCGCGCCCGGATCGTTCTTGCTGGCGATCGCCAGCAGGATGCCCTTGTCGTGCAACCCTTGCAGGAATGCCTGCATGCGCAGGAAATGCCGACCCTTGCCGGCCGGATCGAGATCGATGCCGTCGTATCCGTCGTCGCCAACCCGCCCACCCCAAAGCGTATCGTCGAGGTCGACGACGACAAGCTTGCAGCGCGGTGCGACGATGCCGGTCAGCGCATCGGCCAACAATCCGAGCATTGCCGGCGTGCGGTCGGGATGGAACGGCAGCTTGGCGGTATCGTAAAAGCGGTCGTCGTACCATGCCGCCGCGCCGGCCTGGCGAATAAGCGGTGCGGTGTCGATCAGGGTTACCCGCGGCCGCGCGAGTGCCGCGTGCAGTCCATCGCCGACCGCGCGCCGCCACGCATAGGCGCCGCCGTTGTCATTGAGTTCGTCGGCAAGCGGCTCCGGCAGCGTGATCAAAAAATGCGCGTCGCCTGCTTTTAGTGCCGTCTGCACCGCCGCGGTTACGCTGGCAACGACCGCTTCGGGTGTGCGCAGCGATCCGTAAGCAAGCTCAATCGAGGTGAGAGTAAGACACACATGCGTCGGCGCGAAAGCGTGCAGCGCCGAGCCCGGCTCCAGCAGTTCGGCGCGCCATTGATTGTAGGGACTTTCGTAAATCTCGGCCGCGAGGTGACGTGCGGCCAGCGCGAGGGGAAATCCGCGGGCGAGAAATTGCGTCGAATAATTGCCGGTAAGGGCGAGGCGGATGTTCGGCCATGATGGCAGGTGCGGGGCGCCGGCCGCTTCGTAATCGCGCACACACGCTACCAGCTGCTGCAACGTTTGCGCGGCCGCATAGCGCGCTATCAGCACCGCAAGCTTGCCGTCGTCGTCGCTCATCGGCGAAATTCTGGCCTCATGCCTGTACGCCCTTTTCTTGCAGCAGCGTGACCAGTTCACTCACGTTGCGCAGGCCGGCCAGCTCGTCTGTCGTCAACGCGACGCCGAGCTTCATCTCGATCTCAACCACCAAAATAATGTGGTTCAGGGAATCCCACAGCGGCACTTGCGACGCGTCAAGGTCCTCGCTCAGCACCAGATCGGGGTCGATGACGCCACGAAAAATCGGCTCGAGCTTGCGTAAGACCGCTTCTCTGCTGCTCAAATTGCATCTCCGGTTGCGGGAGGTTTTATGCGTTGCCCGGCCACCGGGCAAGCATGGCATCGCTGGCGCAAAAGCCGTATTAAACGGCCGTGGATGGGGCCACGTCGCGTGACGTGAGAAGCCAATGAGCGCGGAACGTCGTTACCAATCGGTGCCGCTGCAACGACGGTGGATGAACGACCTCGTTCATTTCGGCAAGAAGAGCCACATCATGGGCTGTTCGTGGCGGATCAATATCGCCCCATTGGCCGCCGCCCGCGCCGCCGGCCGTCCGCCGGTCGGTTGGACCGCGATTTGGATGAAAACACTGGCGCTGGTCGGGCGGCGCCGTCCGGAGTTGCGCACACTATATGTGCCGTTCCCGTGGGCGCGCCTGCACGTCAACCCGGTATCGGTCTGCACCGTCGCCATTGAACGTACCTGGCAAGGCGCCCCGGCGCTGTTTTTCGAGCAATTCGTTGCTCCGGAAGGAATTCCGCTCGACGATCTCGATCACGCGTTGCGCAAGCTCAAACAAGAGCCGGTGGAAAATATCGGCAGCTTTCGCCGCTTGATCCGATTTGCGCGTCCACCTGTGCTCGTCCGGCGGCTGATCTGGAGTTGCGCGTTGAACTGGTCCGGGCCGCTGCGCGCGCGATACTTTGGAATCTCGGCGCTCAATCCTTTTCCGGTCGGCGGTCACATTACCCAATCGGCGATGCCGGCGTCGTTCATGGTCTATTTCGGCATCGTCGAACCGAACGGCGACGCGCACGTGCAGATCTTTTACGATCATCGCGTTATGGACGGCATCGAAATTTACCGCATCCTGCGCGACATTGAAGCAACGATGAACCGGGATATCGTTGCCGAGCTCGACGCTGGACGCGGCTAATCCCCAGCCGGTCGCATCAACGCGGCGACCAGCCAAAGCACCAGTGACTTGGGAAGCAGGGTGGCGCCGGTGACAATGATCCGGTCGATCAGACGCGGAATGACCAGACGTTTGCCGGCGCGAAAGCCGCGCCAGCCGGCCTCGGCGATTGCCAGCGCATTGCCGCGTGGCGCCAGTTTGAACAGCCAGGTTTTGCCGACGTGGCAGCGCTCGAAAAACGCCGTGCGGACGACGCCGGGACACAGGCAGGTCACGGTCACTCCGGTGCCGCGGACTTCCGCGGCTAATGCCGCGGTGAACGATCCGACATAGGCTTTCGAGGCAAAGTAGGTCGACATCTTCGGTCCCGGCGCTGAGCTGGTGATCGAGCCGACGTTGATCACGCCGCCGCGATGGCGCGCGATCATGCCCGGCAAAAACCGCAATGTCAGTTCGGTCAATGCGCGTATGTTGACGTCGAGGAGCTTGAGGTGTTGATCGCGGTCGGTTTCCGCTGCCGGACCGAAAACGCCAAAGCCCGCGCAGTTGACCAGGACGTCGCAATAAACACCGGTCTGTGTAAGCTTTTCCTCGATCCGCTGCCCGGCATCGCGCTCACTGAGATCGACCGGCCACGCCTGCGCCGGCACATCCGCGCGGCCCAACTCCGCCGCCAGGTTGTCGAGGTCGGGTTGGGACGTTCCGATCAGCACCATCGCGGTGCCCTCGCGCGCCGCCACCCGCGCCAATTCGCGCCCGATCCCGGACGAGGCACCCGTGATCACAATCGCCGGTTTCATCTGATTTTGTGCGCCCGCTCGACCGCCTCAGCCGCGGCTTTGCGCGGTACCTTCGACGATGCGCACGACATCGGCCATGATGCGATTCAATTCAAAATCCTTCGGCGTATAGACACCGGCAACGCCGGCTTGTTTCAGCGCGCTGGCGTCCTCGGGCGGAATGATGCCCCCGACCACCACTGGAATGTCGACGTTCGTCGCCTGGCGCAGCCGGGTCACCACGTCTCTTACCAGCGGCAGATGGCTGCCCGACAGGATCGATAGCCCGATGACATGCGCTTTCTTGGCAAGCGCCGTCTCGACGATCTCCTCCGGAGTCAGCCGAATGCCTTCGTAGACCACTTGCATGCCGGCGTCGCGGGCTCGTACCGCGATCTGTTCCGCCCCGTTGGAGTGGCCGTCGAGCCCCGGTTTGCCCACCAGGAATGTCAACCGCCGTCCGAGCTTTCGCGACACGCGGTCCACATCGCTGCGGATGTCGTCAAGCCCTTCCACGTCGTTACGCATGGCGTTGCCGACGCCGGTTGGCGCGCGATATTCGCCGAGCGCCTGGCGTAGCGTCCAGCCCCATTCGCCGGTGGTGACGCCCGCCTTTGCGCAAGCGATCGACGCCGGCATGATGTTGCCTGCGCCGGTGGCGGCGCGCTTGAGCTCTTGCAGCGCTGCGGCAACTTTCGCCCCGTCGCGCCGACTGCGCCAAGCTTCCAGCCGCTCGATTTGATCTCGCTCCGCCTGTTCGGAAACCGTCATAATGGCGTCGATGCCTCCGGTCAGCGGCGAGGGCTCGGTTTCCACGTATTTGTTGACACCGACGACGATTTGCTCGGCGCGCTCGATCGCCTCGAAGCGAGCACTGGCCGAGGCAACGAGCTGCTGTTTCATGTAGCCGGTTTCCACCGCCTTGATCGCGCCGCCGATCTCCTCGATACGCCTGAGCTCTTCTCTCGCTTCGCGCTTTAGCTCCTCGACCTTGGCATCCATCACGCTTGAGCCGTCGAACAGGTCGCCGTACTCCAGCAAATCAGTTTCATAGGCGAGAATTTGCTGCATCCGCAGCGACCATTGCTGGTCCCATGGCCGCGGCAAACCCAGTGCCTCGTTCCATGCGGGAAGCTGCACCGCTCGGGCGCGTGCCTTCTTTGACAGGGTGACCGCGAGCATCTCGATCAGGATGCGGGTGACATTGTTCTCCGGCTGCTGTTCGGTGAGGCCGAGCGAATTGACCTGTACGCCGTAACGAAACAGCCGCTGCTTCGGATCGGTTACGCCGTAGCGCTCGCGGGTGATCTCGTCCCAGAGATCGACGAAGGCGCGCATCTTGCAGATTTCGGTAACGAACCGCATGCCCGCATTGACGAAAAACGAAATGCGGCCGACGACCTCAGCTAATTTGTCCTGGCTGACCTCGCCGGAGTTTTTCACCGTATCAAGTACGGCGATCGCGGTGGCGAGCGCGTAGGCGAGCTCCTGCACCGGTGTCGCGCCTGCCTCCTGCAAATGATATGAGCAGATGTTCATCGGATTCCACTTCGGCAATTCGCTTGTCGTGAAAATCGCGATGTCCTTGATCAGCCGCATCGACGGCGTTGGCGGAAACACATAGGTGCCGCGCGACAGATATTCCTTGATGATGTCGTTCTGGATCGTGCCCTGCAGCGCCGCGCGCGGCACACCCTGCTCGTCGGCAACCGCGATATAAAGCGCCATCAGCCAGGCCGCGGTGGCATTGATGGTCATCGACGTGTTCATCTTGTCGAGCGGAATGCCGTCGAACAGGACGCGCATGTCGCCGATATGCGAGATCGGCACGCCGACCTTGCCGACCTCGCCGCGCGCCAACACGTGATCGCTGTCGTAGCCGGTCTGGGTCGGCAGATCGAAGGCGACCGAAAGTCCGGTCTGCCCCTTGCTCAGATTTTTCCGGTAAAGTTCATTGGATGCGGCAGCCGTCGAGTGACCCGCATAGGTGCGGAAAATCCACGGCTTATCGCGCTTGGGCTGGTCGTCCATGGTCTTCAACGCAGCTAGCGCCGTTCCGGCTAAGCCAATGTGACGCGAATTTTATTGCGGCGCAACATACTTTGCCCTCAATCCCAATGATAGGTTGCCGACGCCTGCCGCCCCTCGCCGGCGAGGATCAGCGCCCAGAACACTTTATATTTCGAACCCGGCGCATAAACCGCCGCGATGCCCATACGCGTCACGCTCGCATTGAGCATGTTGGCGCGGTGCGGCGGCGAATCGCGCCAGCCGGAGAAGGCTTCGGCCAGCGTATGATAGCCGGCAGAGATATTCTCGACCGCAACGGTATTGCGGAATGGCGAATTGCGGATGCGGTCGCGGAACGGGCGGCCGACGTCGTGCTCCATCTTGTTATGGGCGGCCATCGCGTGCGCTTGCTCGCTCGCCATTCGCATCAGTTCGGGGTCGACCCTGACCGGAGGAAGGCCATTGTTGTTGCGAAAGCCCGAGATCATCGAGGCCGCGGCGGCGGCGTCGACCACAGCGTCGGGCTGCGCGAGGCTTTGGTAGAAAGTCGGCTCGCTTGGCGGTGGCGCCGCGCAGCCGGCAAGCGCGGCAAACATCGCGACCCAGGCGATATGGACAAGCCACCGCGATTTCATTGGCATTCGGCCGCTCCAACCCGTCGGAATTTACAGCGCAGATTATGCATAAGCGGCGGCAACGCAATGTTAACGATGGGCAAGCACGGAAGTCCGATTTAACCGTGCGGATTGGTATCGCCTTAACCGCCGGCGGGCGAGTTTGCCCGCATGTCCGCACCGTCTACGACCATGACCGACAATGTCGAAGCGGCGTGGCGCTTTTTCCTGTTCAATTGGATCGTCACCGGCGCGATGGCGGTAACGCTTGCTATCGGCTTGGCGGCGACGAACTTCTCGATCGGGCTGACCGGCCTGTTAATCGCCGTCGGCTATATCGCGCTGTATGCCGGTTTTGCTCATGCTAATGCGCGCTCGCCGGCCCGACGCGATCCGCAAGTCATGTTTGTGCTCGGCGCCAGTGCGCAAATCGCACTGACCACCGCGGTATTGGCGCCGCTCACCTACGTGGCCGCTGCGATGGATTTGCCAATGCAGGACTCGACGTTGCTCGCGATCGATCGCGCGCTCGGCTTCGATTGGGTCGGCTACGCGCGCTTCGTCAACGATCACCCGGAGCTCGCGAGCTGGCTCAATTGCGGCTACCGGATGATCGGCTGGCCGGTGTTCGCCATTCCGGTCGTGCTGGCGGCAAAGCGATGCTACCAGGAGATCGAGGAATTCACTTTCGCGTTCGGATTCGCCTTGGCGGTGACGACGATCCTTTCCGCGCTGGTGCCGGCGATCGGCGTATATCACCAGATCGGGCTCGATCCCGCGAGCCTTACCCATATCGATCCGAGCGCTTATCTCGATCAACTGCGCGATTTGCCGCCGACGCGACAAGGCACGCTGCGGCATCTCGAACTTCTCGGGCTAGGCGGCATCGTGACCTTTCCGAGCTTTCATGCGGCGTCTGCAATTCTCTATGTGTGGGCGTTGTGGCCGGTGCGGTGGATGCGGCCGGTCGTGCTGGTCATCAATGCCGCGATGCTGGCGGCGACGCCTTTGAATGGCGGCCACTATTTCGTCGACGTCATCGCCGGCGTTGGGATCGCCGTATTGTCGATCGTCGCAGCGCGCCGGATCGGACGGCTGATTACGCGAAGAATGCTGGAGGCTGCGTTGCCCGGACCGGTGCCCGCCATGGTGCCGGCGGAGTAACCCGGACCTGTTGGCGCGCATGACCAAAAGTCATGCGGCCGCACTCCGCAGCGCCAATGCGCGGTGCGCGATCAGCGCCGCGATCAGGAGAATGGCGATGAAGCCAACGGGCACGTTCACGACCGGCAAAATGAAGCTCAGGATCAGGAGGCTGCCGACGCCGATCACCGGCAGCTCGTGCGGCAAAAACCCTTGAGCTCGGCCAAGCCGCAGCAAATAGGCAAGCGGCACGGCGAGGATCAGCAGGTCGTAGGTGTAGAGATAAGGTGTCGCCAGGAGCGACCCGGTACCGAGTGCGGCCGCCTTGATCTCGTACGGTGCATGGCTTCGCCACAGCAACGCAACGGCGCTCGCCGCGGCAAGTCCGACGATTGCCTGCACCGTCAAGGCCAGCGGCTCGCCGCCGCCAAGCGTGCGAACCAGGCCGAAAGCGGTTTGTAATTTGTTCCAGCCGGCTTTGCCTTCGGCGAGAATCGTCTGCGAGGACTCGCCGATATGCGCAATGAAGGCGTGCCAGCTCGCGTCGCCGAACACCAGATAGGACGCCAGCGCCATCAGCAATGCCGTGATCGCCGCGGCCGCGATCGTCCGCCATTCGCCGCCGGCGGCGAGGGCGATGGGGAACAGCAGGCCCAGATGCGGCTTGTAGGTCAAAACACCGAGCAGAACGCCGGCCAGCACCGCCTGGCGCCGTTCCAGCAGGACCAGCGTTCCGCCGATCAATGCAGCGCTGAAAAAACCGTTTTGGCCGACAAAGAAGTTCGCCAGCACCGGCGGAAACGCCGCCGCCAACAGATAAGCGCTGCGGTCGCCGACGATGGCGCGGATCGCCGCGAGGTAAATGAGGAACGTCGAGATCGTCCAGACCAGGAAAGACAGAGTATAGGGTAAGGACGCGAGCGCGGCGGCAACGAACAGAAAAACCGGCGGGTAGTGCCAGGCATAATAGCCGTCGAAGGCGTGGCCGAGTGCGCTGTCTTCGACGATCTTATGGGTCGGCCAATGATAGGCGGTAGAGGCGTGGCCGTGCAGCGTCAAATGGCCCGCGGCCCAGACGTCGACGAAGTCGGAAGCGACATTGCCGCCGTCCGGCGCAATCAGCCAGTTACCGGCGAAAAACGAGCCCGCAAGAAAGACTAACTCGCCGATGACGAGCGTCAGACAGACCGATTCGACGAGCCGCGGCAGCGGCGCTTGCACGCCGCGATGAGCGCCGGGTCGCGTTGCTAAATCGAGGATGGCCATGAGCCGTCCGGCCTCGCCGTTGTCGCGGCGAAGCTAGGCTGGACGGCCTTGAGGAACCCTTAAGTATCGGCGGGGTGAGGCAGTCCGCTTAGGCGCGTCTGACCAGCCGTAGGATGATCAACAGGATCACCGCGCCGATAAAGGCATCGACGATCGAGCCGACAATTCCGGTGGCGATGACGATATGGAGATGAGGAAACAAGTAGCCGGCGATGACCGCACCGATGATGCCGACGATGATGTCGCCGATCAGCCCGAAACCGCCGCCTTTGACCACCATGCCGGCCAGCCAGCCAGCAATGGCCCCGATGATCAGCCAAACAATGATGCCGTGCATTGCCATACGTTTCCCCTGTGTTTGACGCGCCACCATAGGGAAAACGCGTCCTCCTGTCAGTACGGGCTGGTTCGGGGCTGCGCCCGTCGTTGGTGGCCAAATGACCGTGAGATGAAGTTATTGTTGCACCGCAACATCAACTACGGCAGACTGCATTCCAGCCGTTTTCCGCGGTTTGAATCGGGAGCCTTGTCATGGCGGTCGCGCAGAAAAAACCAGCAGCGGCGCCGCTCAAAGAACTCTACGGCATCGGCGAAATACCGCCGCTCGGCCATGTGCCGCCCAAGATGCATGCCTGGGCAATTCGCAAGGAGCGTCACGGTCCGCCGCTTACGTCAATGCAGCTCGAAGTGGTGCCGACCTGGCCTATCGGCGATGACGAGGCGCTGGTCTACGTTATGGCCGGCGGCGTCAATTACAACGGCGTTTGGGCTGGGCTCGGCGTTCCGGTTTCGCCGCTTGACGGACATAAGCATCCTTTCCACATCGCCGGCTCCGATGCCGCCGGCATCGTTTGGGCGGTCGGCTCGAAGGTGCGGCGCTGGAAGGTTGGCGATGAAGTCATCGTCCACTGCAACCAGGACGACGGCGACGACGAGGATTGCAACGGCGGCGATCCGCTGCTGTCGCCGTCGCAACGGATCTGGGGCTACGAGACGCCGGACGGTTCGTTCGCGCAGTTTTGCCGCGTTCAGTCGCGCCAGCTGATGCAGAAACCGGCGCACCTGACCTGGGAAGAGGCGGCCTGCTACACGCTTACGCTTGCCACAGCCTATCGCATGCTGTTCGGTCATCCGCCGCACATCCTTAAACCCGGCGACAACGTGCTGGTGTGGGGCGCTTCGGGCGGGCTCGGCGTGTTCGGCGTACAGCTGGTTGCCGCCTCGGGTGCTAATGCCATCGGCGTGGTGTCCGACGACTCGAAATCCGAATATGTGTTCAACCTCGGCGCCAAGGGCGTCATCAACCGCAAGCAATTTAATTGCTGGGGCGCGATGCCGAAGGTAGGCACGCCGGAATACGACACCTGGACCAAGGAAGCGCGCCGCTTCGGCAAGGCGATCTGGGAAATCACCGGCAAGCGCGATGTCGACATCGTATTCGAACACCCGGGCGAGGCGACATTTCCGGTGTCGTGCCTGGTGGTCAAGCGTGGCGGCATGGTCGTGTTCTGCGCCGGCACCTCGGGCTACAACATCACGTTCGACGCCCGCTATGTCTGGATGCGACAGAAGCGGGTACAAGGTTCGCACTTCGCGCATCTGAAACAAGCCAGCGCCGCCAACCGTTTCGTCATCGACCGCCGGATCGATCCGTGCAT
>JASHSY010000361.1 GCA_030040825.1 Xanthobacteraceae bacterium | reverse complement strand
TGTCGGAATCCGACATCACGCGGGAGCGGCTGTCGCTGGAAGACGCCATCCGCAAAGTCGAAGCCGAGGCAGCACGCCAGTCGCGCGCAGAATCGCGCCAACCGCGAGTGGCTCCACAGTTGCGGCGCGAGCCGCGCGCCGAGCCGGCGCGCACCGCGTCCGTCCCGCCGCGGCCGGTACGCGAGGAACCCGCAGCCGACACGCCCCCGCCCCATCGCGGCGAGCGGCCGAGCGCACGCGAGCGGCTACCCGGCGCACGGCCGCAATCGCTTAGCCAACAAGGCATCAAAGGGTTCCGCAACGTCGTGAGTGAGGTGCACGACCTCGGCGCGGCAACCGCCAAGGCGGCGCTGTCGGCGCGCAACACCCGCGACTCCTATGACGACGAAACGCCGGCAGAAGTCGACGATTATCATTCCGACACACAGTTCGGCGCCGACGAACGCAGCGACGAGGCCTACAATTCACGCGCGGCGAATGACCGTGAAATCGCCTACGAGGACGACGCACAGGCACCGCGTGCCGGCCGGCGTTCACCGCCGATCGAGGAAGAGGAACATCAACGTCCGCCGCGTTCCTATCGCGGACTGATCCAGCTTGTTGTGGCGCTCATCATTCTCGGCGGCCTGGCGGCGACCATATCGTGGCAGTGGCCGCGGATCAGCGGACTTTATAACTCGCTGACCCAGATTGGCGCGAGACAGCCGAGCCAAACGCAACACGAAGCAACCGCGCAGCCGAAGTTTTCCGGACGCGTGCCGCAGGAACAAAGCGGCGCGCCGGCCGCTGGCACCGGCACCGGTACGCCTGGCGCGCAAGCGGTGCCGGCGGTGGCGCAGCGCGTCGTCCTTTACGAGGAGGAGGCCGGCAATCCGCAAGGGAAGCGCTACGTCGGCTCGGTGATCTGGCGGACCGAGACGATTTCGCCCGGCCCCGGGCTCGCGCCGGAACTCGCGGTGCGCGCCGACGTAACCATTCCGGAACGTAAGATGACCATGACTTGGTCGTTGCGCCGCAATACCGACCAAGCGTTACCCGCCAGCCACACCATTGAGGTCCAGTTCACCTTGCCGCCGGACTTCCCGGGCGGCGGCGTCGCCAACGTTCCGGGAATCCTGATGAAGCAATCGGAACAGACACGCGGCACGCCGCTTGCCGGCCTCGCCGTTAAGGTGACCAACGGCTTCTTCCTGATCGGGCTTTCCTCCACAGACACCGACGTGCAGCATAATCTCGAGTTGCTCAAGGAACGTCCGTGGTTCGACATTCCGATCGTATATACTAACGGCGGTCGCGCGATCCTCGCGATGGAGAAGGGCCCACCGGGCGATCGCGCCTTTGCCGACGCTTTCGCCGCCTGGGCAAAGAAGTGAAGCGATCGCCGTTCCGCCGCTGTCGTCGGCGACCTTTGCGGGAGCAGTAGTGTTGGATAAGCGTGTCAAAGCAGACTCGACCGGTGCGCCCCTGCGCGAAACAACGCCGCATCCGTCCATCGCTTCGGCATTGCGCACGCTCGACGTCGACCGCGAGGGGCTCGCCGCGCTGGCTACCGCCATGCGCGACGGCCTGGGACGCCCCTTTATCGCTGCCGTCGATAAGATCCGCACCGCGCGCGGCCGCGTCATTGTCACCGGCATGGGTAAATCCGGCCACGTGGCCCGCAAGATCGCGGCCACCCTCGCCTCCACTGGGACGCCGGCGTTCTTCGTGCATGCCGCCGAGGCCAGTCACGGCGACCTCGGCATGGTCACCTCCGACGACGTGATGCTGATGCTGTCGTGGTCCGGCGAAACCGAAGAACTGACCGACCTGATCGATTATTCGCGCCGGTTCGGCATCGTGCTGATCGCGATCACCGTCAACGCCGAGAGCACGCTCGGCAAAGCCGCGGACATCGTGCTGGCGATGCCGCAGGCGCGCGAAGCCTGCCCGCATAATCTCGCGCCGACCACATCGTCGTTGATGCAGCTTGCGCTCGGCGACGCGCTGGCGATTGCGCTGATCGAAAGCCGCGGATTCACGGCGGTCGATTTCGGCGTGTTTCATCCACGCGGCAAGCTCGGCGCCGCGCTCAAATTCGTTCGCGAGTTGATGCATCCCGGTAATTCCGTGCCGCTGATCCGACACGGCGCTCCGATGTCGGAAGCGATTGTGGAAATGTCGGCCAAGGGTTTCGGCTGCGTCGCAGTCACCGATGATGCCGGCAATCTTTCCGGCCTGATCACCGACGGCGACCTGCGCCGCCACATGCGCGCCGATTTGCTACAAATGCCGGTCGAGAAAGTCATGACCGCGTCGCCGAAGACGGTGCGGCCCGATCAGCTCGCGGGCGAAGCGCTGCAACTTCTCAACGCTTCGAAGATCACGGCGCTGATCGTCGTCGATGCCGGACGCCCGGTCGGCATCGTCCATTTCCACGATCTGCTCCGCGCCGGCGTGGCGTAGCGTCTAATTGGGGCGCGTGCTGTTAAATGCGTGCCGCACTCCGCTCCACGATGAATCGCAGCTACAAGGGCCATCGTCGGATGGCTCGTTGTTGCTCCGCAGTCTTCCGATCGAGATCTTGGCGACGCAACAAACCGGTCTGGGTGTCGACATGTCCGACGACGGAGGCTGAATTGATCGTTGCCGCGCGGACCGCCTCCTCCAGGCGATATCCGAGCGCCAGGTAAGCGGTAAGGGTGGCGCCAAACGCGTCCCCGGCCCCGGCCGTACCGACGATCTTTGACTTTAGGGCTGGGCTGAAAATCAATTCATCTTGCGAGGCGACGAAGGCGCCTTGAGCACCGTCGGTGACTGCCACGTATTTGGGACCGAGCTGCGTCAAGGCGCGTAAGTAAGAAACAATGCTCATCTCAAAGCCGCCGCCGACGAGCCCCCGCACAGCCAACGCAGGAACCTGTTCGCCTGGCTCAAAAGTCAGCGCCGGACCACCTTCCCCCCATCGCGCAATCAGCCTCGGCACCAGCACATCAGCTTCAACTTGATTCAGGATCAATATGTCGATTGCGGCCAAGTTTTCGAGAAACACCCCGCCTCGAGCGGAAAGCTGTCGAGGTCCGGGATTTGCCGCAACCAACGCGTCATGTTTTTTGGCGTACTTCACGATCGTCGGAAAGCAATCGGCCGATTCATTGCTGAGATTGGCAACATAGAGCACGTCCGCGGCGAAGGCCTCGTCGTGAAGATCATCAGCCTGCAGCAGCGTGTTTGCTCCACGGAATGTAAAGATCGCTGCATTGCGCTCATGCGAGGAGATGAGAACGGCGGCGCCGGTCGGGCAGCGAGTGTCGCGTTTCACCCAAACGGTTGAGACGCCTTCCTGCTCGAGGCGCTGCAAAATCGCGTCCGCCCGCGCATCTGTGCCAAGTTTGGCAAGCACCGCCGCGTCCAGGCCGAGGCGCGCCATCGCGACCGCAGCATTGACCGCCCCGCCACCGACATGCGTCGACACTTCTTGCGCTTCTGTTTTGCGCCCCTCCTCCAACAGCAGGAACGAAGAATCGGCATTAAGCATGGTCATGCGCTCAATGCGGCCGCTATCGATGATGGCGATTGTGTCGATCATCGCGCCGCCGATGGTCAGAACTTTCATTGTTTGCCCATGTCCAGATCGGCCACGATCAACACACCGACCGCCGCTATTGACCTTTCGCCAGATTAGCACGCATCTTCGCCGAACTACGGCCGGGCAGCGCCGTAAAGATGGAACTGCGCGCAAAGCGAGTATGCGAAAATCTCGCGGCGCGACGGGAGGATTCTATTACAGCCAAGCACTCTTTGCTGGGAGATATCGGCGCCACCAATGCAAGGTTTGCGCTGCTGACAGACGGCGCATTGGGCCCTGTCAGAAGCTTTGAGGTGGCGGGTTTCGCGCGGTTTGCCGATGCGGCAGCCGTTTTCTTAAAAGATCATTGCCCGCACGTTGAAATCGGCAAAGCCGTGCTTGCCGTTGCCGGCCCAGTCGAAGACCAGCGTTGCGTGCTCACCAATTGTCCCTGGGTCATCGATCAGCGGGAATTGCATGAGACCTTTAGATGGGAGGTGCGGATCGTCAACGATTTCGAGGCCGTGGCTTTTTCTTTGCCATCGCTGGCTGCGGCAGATGTGGTGGCAATCGGAGCGGGCAAACCCAAACCAGGAGCACCGATGGCCGTGCTCGGACCGGGAACCGGACTAGGCGTCGCCTGCCTGGTGCCCGGTGCCGAAAAGTCCATTGTCGTTGCCAGCGAGGGCGGACACGCAACATTGGCGGGCACGTGCGACCGCGAGAATGCAATTATCGAGCAATTACGCCGGCGGTTCGGGCACGTGTCGGCCGAACGCGCGATTTCAGGTGATGGCTTGCAGAATATCCATCACGCGATCGTTGCGCTTGACGGGCTTGATCTCGCGTCCCGAAGTGCAGCCAAGATCACGGAAAGCGCACTAAACGGAGACTGTCGCGTGGCGCATGAGGCACTGGCAATATTCTGCGCATTTTTAGGGTCGTTTGCTGGAAATATTGCGCTCACTTTCGGCGCGCGAGGCGGCATCTTTATCGCCGGCGGTATTTCACCGCAAATCTTGGGTTTCATGGCTCGATCGGAATTTCGCAATCGTTTTGAGGCCAAGGGGCGCCTGCGGTCGTATCTTGAAACCATACCCTCAAGCGTGATTGTGCATCCGGCTGCCGCGTTTCTCGGATTGAAGTCGCTTGCAGATTTCTAGGTAGTGGCGGCATGCGCCTGCGCCGCCCGTAGCAAAATCAAAATTAGGTTGTGGCTGCGCGCTCATTGGGAGTGCGCGCCCTAATATAAGCCGCCCTGTACTGCCCCCTGCGTGTCGATGCTGCGCACGACCGGTTGCACGTTGGCAGGCCCCGCCGCGGCCGGCGCTGCGGCGGGCGCAATGCCGGTAACCGCGGGCGTGGCGACAGCGCCGGTCGGAGTGGTCGCAGCAACGGGCACCACACCCGGCTGGTTGGTGACGGAAGCAGACTTCGCCGGGTCTTTGGCTCCCTGGTGACTGATGAATTCCGCGTAGCCCGGTTCACCCGGCCGCGGCGGAACATCGCTCGGCAAACCGCCGGCCCAGGTCGGCCAATGATCGGAGACGTAGCTGGAGAATGAGCTGCATCCGCCAAACGTCAGGCAGACGCAGACCAGCGCGGCTCGTGCGAGGCGCCATCGAAGCCACCCAGTCCGATCATGTAGATTTTCGACCATCTTTCCTCGACCGGCCGGCAACCGACGCGCCAACAGAAGGAGTGCCTTCATGGCGACACTGTGTCTGCGAGGCCGATCACCGGCGCCTACCGCCGTGAAGTCTTTATCTTTTTCGCATCAAGGATTTACTAATGGCCGCTTCATTGCTTTGGCGCCAGTTTCGGCCTAGTCGTTGCCCCCGCATGCAATGGGAACGCCGAGATTGATGGTGTGCGACCGGCACCGCGCGGCGGTTCTTTGCTGGAGCCTCGCACTGGCGCTACTGCTCTGTCTCGCCGCTACCTTGACGGCCTGTAGCGGCTTAGCCGCGCCGAGCGAGGAAGCGCCGGCACCGATACTGGATCCAAACTACCGGCAGCTCGTCGCCGAACGGCTGCGTGCCGCGTTCAAGGACTATGCGGCCTATGACGCCTTTCAGATCGCCGAGCCCCGCTGGGTGCACGCGCAGCAAGGCTGGACCTGGTTGATCTGCATCCGTTTCCAGGATCACGGCCATACCCGCAACTATGCGCTGTTCATGCAGTCGGGCAAAATCACCAACAACCGTTATGCCGTCGAGATCGATGGCTGCGACGCCCAGCCCTACGCTCCATTCGAGTTGATGGCGAACGGGCTGCAGCCGATTCATTAAGGTGGCTAAGACGATGCACGCATCAACGCGGCTGCTGGTGACTGGTGCAACCGGTTTCCTCGGACGCGCGGTCGTCGCCGCATTCGTGAGCGATCACAGCGTACGCGCGGCGGTACGGCAAACGCCACAGCCGCCTTTCGCGGACAGCGTCGAAACCGTCCGGCACCCGGACCTTTCGCAAAGCTTCGACTGGGCGCCGCTGCTCGAAGGGGCTGATTATGTCGTCCATCTCGCCGGCATTGCCCATACCGGCGGCATCGCGCCGATCCATTACGACCGGGTCAATCGCGAGGCGACGGCCGAGCTTGCAGGCGCGGCGGCGCGCTGCGGTGTGCGGCGCATGGTTTTCATCTCGTCGCTGCGGGCGCAGAGCGGACCCGCGGCCGATCACATTTTGACCGAACGCGACGAAGCGAAACCGACCGACGCCTATGGCCGCTCCAAGCTCGCCGCCGAGGCGGCGATCAAGGCCGCCGGCGTTCCGTTCACGATCCTGCGCCCGGTGCTGGTTTACGGACCGGGGGTGAAAGGTAATTTCGCACTCCTGTTGCGCGCAGCTTCCTCGCCTTGGCCGCTGCCGGTCAAGGATTTCACCAACCGGCGCTCGCTGCTCGGCATCGACAATTTCATTTCCGCTTTGCGTTTCGTACTGGCCGCGCCGGCAACCGCCGGGGAAACCTACATCGTCGCCGATCCGGGAATTCCGCCGCGGCTGCCGGACGTGATCGCGACCTTACGCCAAGCGCAGAGCCGCCGGTCGCTGCTGGCGCCGATGCCGATGCAATATGCCGAGTCCGCGTTGCGATTGATCGGCCGCGACGCCCTCTGGCAGCGCATCGGCGGCAATATGCGGGCGGATCCGGGCAAGCTCATCGCCGCCGGCTGGCAGCCGGCGCACGATACCCAAACCGGACTGGCAGCGCTCGTTCGCCGTTGGCCGCGGCCAAACAAGGTCGCCCCCCAATGAGAGGGCAAACACGATAATCAACATGTTCGCGAAAAATGACCGTGCGTATTTGAACAACATCGGAGGCTGCTGCCTTTCCATTTATGTTTGATCGAAGTCACTCCGTTATGTTCGACCTGGACTTTATGAAAACGGTCGGCTGGTCTTTTTTGATTTTGAGCAATTCGTTACTAGATCCCCGTGACTGAATTGTAATGTATGGGAGTTCACTGCGGTCAAATTTCCCGTGAAACATAAAGCGATCTTCGCAACGATTATATTTTGCGCCGCTATGGTGAGCACCGAAAC
>JASHSY010000360.1 GCA_030040825.1 Xanthobacteraceae bacterium | reverse complement strand
GCGTCGGTCGCCACCAGGTATTCGACCTCACCCGCCTGATAGAGTGCAACTTGCGCGTTGCGCGTGCGCGGCGACAGCGCGCCGAGCACCACCGCGGCGCCTCCGCGTTGGCGTCGAATAAGCTCGGCGATGGCGTAAACCTCCTCGGCCGAGAAGGCGACAATGGCGGAGCGGCGCGGCAGCCGAGTAAGCTTCTTCTCGCCGGCAAAACTCAGCGTCGAGAGCCGCGGGCGGCTGACGACGCTGACGCCGGGCAACAGCCGCTCGACGATCGACCGCATGGTCGCCGCGCCAAGCACCAGAGTTTCCTCGCGGCCGCGCCGGTGCAGCACCCGGTCGGTGAAAACATGGCCGCGCTCGAAATCGGCAGCGAGCTGAATTTCGTCGACAGCAAGAAACGCCACGTCAAGGTCGCGCGGCATGGCTTCGACGGTGGCGACCCAGAAACGCGGATTGGGCGGCTTGATCTTTTCCTCGCCCGTGACCAGCGCTACCGCGTCGGCACCCACCCGTTCGACAGCGCGGTTGTAGACTTCGCGCGCCAGCAGGCGCAGCGGCAGCCCGATCAGCCCGGACGAATGCGCCAGCATTCGCTCGATGGCGAGGTGGGTCTTACCGGTATTGGTAGGCCCGAGCACGGCGGTGACGCCGGCCCCGCGGGCACGCTCATGACGGCTGGTGGGAGGGGAAAAGGAAATCGGCATTGACCGCCTGGACTGCCGCCGACGCGGCAGCTGCGCCTCTCATCTGTATCACAACAACACGCCGGAAGACCCCGGATTACGGTGGGAAAGGCCTGTGCTTAACATGTGGAACGAGTCTGGAACGAATCGCGGCCGAATCGGCGACTCGCGGCGTGTTCGGCTTCGTTCACCGCGACATATGGGGCGAATCTCCATCTGCAATACCAGATCGGGTGTCGAAGGCATCTGGAGGCTGCACTTTCGAGCGCTCATCGGTTAACGCGTCCGTGCGCGAACATTCCTGAAAAGAGTCAAGGGAGGGGTGCTTGTGGATAATGGGGACCGCCGACCGCCATCGCACCTGCCGAGCTGCCGCACTCACCGCGTCTTGACGTTGGCCGCCGCATGCGGGGGCTTGGCGACAGCGACGAATTGGGTCGCTTGGAGCACGCCCGTGCCGATCGGCGTCGGCAGCGAGAAGCGGAACGGTACCATCACCCGCGTACCGGCAATCGGCGCCAGCCATACTTCGGCATCACGCAGCGCGGCGAGATATTTAATTGCGTAACGTTGCGGCACGTAGCCGGAAATTGGGATGAAATAGACCGCGCAGACGACAACGGGGCCTTGGTAACCCTTCTCGGCCTTCACCGTCTCCATGCGCTTGAATTCGCTGCGCAGGTCATAGCGCATGCGGCCGTCGAAGACGGAAACCTTACGCGTGCAGGCTTGCGGCGAAATTGGATCGCCGTTCCCGCCCACCACGTTGAGCACCGACGTCATCGGATCGAGCACGTTACGCCGATCGGCCTCGGTGACAGGAATGCGGTCGGAGCTTGGTCCGGGCGGCGGCTCGACGCTCAAGTCCTTGATATTGCCGCCGGCGAACGCCATGCGGACGTCGTCGTTGTGCTTGTCGTTGCTGATGCTCGCAGCGTAGCTGACCGGTACAGGCTGTCCGATGCTGACGATACCGTGCGCGGCACTAGAGCCGTGGCCGCTCGTAAACACCCGCAGCAACCCGGTCGTGGCTCCAGTAGCGGCGGCACTGAATTGATCGTCGGAAAAATCGATGGTCCAGTTGCCGCGTCCGATCGGAATGCCGGCCAGCGTCGCGGTGTATTCGGCCTCGAGCCGGCCTTGCGCGAAAGCACCATGACCGGCATCGACCACGACGCCCGCCCCCATGACGAAAGCCGCCGCGGCAAAGGCGGCGGCCCGGTAACTCCGGCATAGCTCCATTGGCAAGTCAGGCACGGTACCGATAACTCCTGGGCGCGCCAGCAAACATTTTAACTTATGCCGCTAACCAATCCGGCAAAGGGCGGCAGCGATAAACCAAATGCGCTTTATTGTCTTGTCGGAGAATGCGCCGTTTGTGTGATTTAGCGCGCTTTGAGGCCGCTGGCGCGCTCAGCGGGTGCGATCAAAGCTCGGCTTGACGCGTTCGGACACGCTCTTTATAGCTCCGCAACCTTCGCGGGCCTTTGGCTGCGCTGCGGTGCGCAATACGCGGATCTTTTATTCAGATGCAGACGGGATTTGGACATGTCCAGGCGTTGTGAGCTGACTGGTAAAGGCCGGCAGATCGGTCATAAGGTTAGTCACTCGAACCGCAAAACCAAGCGGCGTTTTTTGCCCAATCTGCTCAACGTCACGCTGTTGTCCGACGCGCTCGGGCGATCGGTTCGGCTGCGCATCTCCGCCAATGCGCTCAAATCCGTGGATCATCGCGGCGGCCTCGACGCTTTCCTGATTGCGGCGAAGGATAGCGAGCTTTCGCCGCGCGCGATCGAACTTAAGCGGGCGATCGCCAAGAAACGCTCCGCCGCAGCATAGGCGGCAGTCCTACCTCACATATTTCTACCGTAGATATTTATTGAGCCAATCCAGCGTGCGCTGCCAGGCAAGCTTGGCAGCGGCTTCGTCGTAACGCGGCGTAGTGTCGTTGTAGAAACCATGGTTGGCGCCGAGATACACATAGCCGGCATGCGTCACCTGCGCGGCGGTGAGTGCGGCATCGTAGGCCGGCCAACCTGAAGTGATGCGGGTGTCGAGCTCGCCGTAATGCGCCAGCACCGGAGCCTTGATCTTTGCTGCATCGGCGGCGTTCGGCTGCGCGCCGTAAAACGGCACCGCGGCCGAAAGATCCGCGCCCATCCGCACGGCCAGCTGATTGGAAACGCCACCGCCGTAACAAAAACCGATTGAGCCGATCTTGCCGGTGCAATCCGGCCGCGCTTTTAACCATTCAGCGGCGGCAAGAAAATCCTCGAGCATCTTGTCCCGATCGAGCTGATTGAAAAGTTGCAAGCCCTTCTCATCATCGCCGGGGTAGCCGCCGAGCGACGTGAGCGCATCCGGGGCGAACGCCATGAAACCCGCGATCGCCAGTCGGCGCGCCACGTCCTGAATGTACGGATTAAGTCCGCGGTTCTCGTGCACGACCAGGACGCCGGGAAGCTTTCCGGCATTAACGGGACGCACCAGGTAGCCTTTGATACTGCCGTTGCCGTGCGGCGACGGCACGGTTGCCAACTCCGCTTTGAGCCGCGCGTCATCCGGCGATACCTGGATTGCCCAGGCGTAGTTCGGCTTGAGCATTTCGAACAAGGCAGCGGCGGTCAGGCCGCCGACGGCAAACTTTTGCACACCGTCGAAAAAGTCTCGGCGGCTGATCTCGCCGTGCACGTAACGGTCAAATAAATCGAGCAGGTCTTGCGAAAATTCAGATGCTTTCTTCCGTTCCATCGGACCAAATTCCGCTTAGGCGTCCAATCGCCGCCGCGGGCGCGCCGGACGGCGAGAAACCTCGTCGGAAGGCTGCTCCCCGAACAATTCGGCAAGCTTCTCGGTCATCACGCCGCCGAGCTCCTCGGCGTCGACGATGGTAACGGCGCGGCGATAGTAGCGCGTGACGTCATGGCCGATGCCGATGGCGATGAGTTCGACCGGCGAACGCGTCTCGATATCCTCGATCACCCAACGCAGATGGCGTTCGAGATAGTTGCCCGGGTTGACCGAAAGCGTGGAATCGTCGACCGGCGCGCCGTCGGAAATCATCATCAAAATCTTGCGCGTCTCCGGGCGTCCGAGCAGGCGCTTATGCGCCCAATCGAGCGCTTCGCCGTCGATATTTTCCTTCAGCAGCCCTTCGCGCATCATGAGGCCGAGATTTTTGCGCGCGCGCCGCCACGGCGAATCGGCCGCCTTGTAGATGATGTGGCGCAGATCGTTGAGCCGACCGGGATTGGCTGGCTTGCCCTGCGCCAGCCAGGCTTCGCGCGACTGCCCACCCTTCCAGGCGCGCGTGGTAAATCCGAGAATCTCTACCTTGACGCCGCATCGCTCCAGCGTGCGCGCGAGAATGTCGGCGCAGGTCGCCGCCACCGTGATCGGCCGGCCGCGCATCGAGCCGGAATTGTCAAGGAGGAGCGTCACCACGGTATCGCGGAAATCGGTGTCCTTCTCGCGCTTGAAAGATAAAGGATGCAGCGGCTCAACAACGACGCGCGCCAGCCGCGCCGGGTCGAGCAACCCTTCTTCGAGGTCGAATTCCCAGGCCCGGTTCTGCTGCGCCAGCAAAAGCCGCTGCAGACGATTTGCCAGACGCGCCACCACGCCCTGCAGATGCGAAAGCTGCTTGTCGAGATAGCTGCGCAGACGCTCGAGCTCTTCCGGATCGCAAAGATTTTCGGCGCCGATCACCTCGTCAAATTTGGCGGTGAACGGCCGGTAGTCCGGGCCGCGTGGTTCGTTGCGGCTTTGGCGCGGCCGCCACGGCTCGGCCGGCGTTTCCGAATCCCCCATCTCGGCATCGTCGGCCATATCGGCCGCCGGCGCGTCGATCGCCTCCGCCGCGGCATCCGACATTTCCTCGGAGGACGCTTCGGCCTCTTCCAGATTCATCCGCTCGTTGTCGGCAGAATCGGAAGCCT
>JASHSY010000359.1 GCA_030040825.1 Xanthobacteraceae bacterium | reverse complement strand
ATCTTGCCCATGACTTTGCGATCGGCGATAGCCTTGATCGCTTTGGCGGCTTCGGCCAGCGGATAAGTCGCGTGTACGTGCGCGCTGAGCTTGCCCTCGGCACACCAGCGAACGATGTCGGTCATCAGCGCGCGCTGGCCGTTCGGATCGCGTAACGCCCAGGCGCCCCACAGTACGCCGCGAATGTCGCAGCTCTTGAGCAGGACGAGGTTGAGCGGAAGTTTTGGGATCTCACCGGCGGCGAACCCGATCACCAAATAGCGGCCTTCCCAGCCGAGCGAGCGCACCGCCGGTTCGGCATAGGCGCCCCCGACGGGGTCGTAAACCACGTCGACGCCGCGCGCGCCGCCGAGTCGCTTGAGCGCATCGCGCAGGTCGTCGGTGGCGTAATTGACCGTTTCGTCGGCGCCATGTGCGCGGGCAAATTTCAGCTTTTCCTCCGATGACGCGCAAGCGATGACCCGCGCGCCCATGATCTTGCCGATCTCGATCGCGGCAAGCCCGGTGCCGCCCGAAGCGCCGAGCACGACCAGGGTTTCTCCCGGCTTGAGGTGACCGCGTTCGCGCAGGCCGTACAGCGTCGTGCTGTAGATCACCGTGAGCCCAGCGGCACGGTCGAAGTCGAGCGCATCCGGCAGTTTGACCAGTTGCATGGCCGGGGCGGCGATGCGTTCGCGCGCCGCTCCCCACCCGGTCGAGCCCATCACCCGATCGCCGACAGCAACGTCGGTTACACCGGGGCCGACGCTCTCGATGACGCCGGCGAACTCCGATGCCGGCGAGAACGGGAATGGCGGCTTGTGCTGATACTTGCCGGCAATGATCAGCGTGTCGAAGAAGTTGAGTGCGGCGGCCTTGACGCGCACGACGGCTTCCCCGGCTTTGGCGGTGGGTTCCGGGATGTCCGCCAATTCAAGTTCGTCAGGGCCGCCGAAATGCGTACAAAGCACTGCCTTCATGAAACGCTCAGGATCTGGGAGGCCGCGCACAACCCATAATCGTAACCAGGGGAAGTGGAAAGTGGGTAGCCGCCGCGATGGCGCGGACGATTTATTTTATACGGTAACGCCGGCGTCGAGCAGTAATCGGCGCAGGCAGCAAAAAGCGAGCCGCAGCCGCGATTTCACCGTTCCAAGCGGCAGCCCGAGCCGGCGCGCGATGGTGCTGTGTGAGAGGCCTTCGAAGAAGGCGAGGCGCACCAGCGTGAATTGCTCGCGCGGCAACGTTTTGAGCGCGGCGCGCACATGCTGCTCGCACTCGGCCGCGGCGAGACAATCGTCGCTGCCTTCAGCGGGATCTGGAATGGCATAGAAGTCCTCGCCGGCGAAACTGTATTCGCGGTTGCGCCGCCCGGCATCGATTCTGCGGTTACGGGCAATTTGCAGGACCCAGGTGGCGGCGCCCGATTTAGCCGGATCGTAAAGGTGCGCCTTGCGCCAAATCGTCTCCATGACGTCCTGGGTCACATCCTCGGCGGCAACCGGGGCGAGCCCAAGCCGAACGAGCTGCGCCTGCACACGCGGCCGAAAGTGAGCAAATAATGCGCGAAAGGCTTTCCCGTCCTGTCTTTGGCCGACCGCGATCAAGAGGTCATCCAGTTCGGTCGTTCTGGTCCCAGAGAACTTGCGCCGATAAGAGGGGTCATCGATCCAAGACGTGGCGTCCATGACACTCACCTGTTGTCAGCAACACTATTGAGCCGTCGCCGGTAACGGGATGTGCTGGCCGTCACGTTTTGCCGCAGGCTTATCCGACAGCCCGCCCGCCCTTCGCGGATACCAAATTCGTTCCCTCTTTGCCCAAAATGGGTTAAACATGAAGGGCTTGGATTTGGACTGCTGCCGTTCCGGGATGGGGTTCGATGCAAATCCATCGACGCTGGAGCTTGTTGGCTTTGCTGCTGGCCGCGGGAGTTTTTTCGGCTCCCGCGCTCGCCCAGCAGCCGCCAGCTTCTGACACACCGGCACCGGCGCCACCTGCCGCCGCCACGAAGCCACACAAGCATAAACACGCCGCCGAACCAGCCGAGGCTGTTGCCGGCGGCACCAAGCCGAGCTTGCTTGGCCAGTACGGCGACTGGGGCGCCTATACCGCTTCGCCGGGCGGCAAGAAGATTTGCTTCGCAATCGCCAAGCCGTCGTCCTCCGAGACCAATCCACCCAATCGGCCGCGTAATCCGGCTTACATGTTTATTTCGTCGCGTCCGGCGGACAAGATCAGCAACGAGGTATCGGTCATCATCGGCTATCCGTTCAAGGCGAGTACCGACGCGACGCTGGCGGTCGGGTCCGCTTCATTCGCCCTATACACCCAGCAGGACGGTGCCTGGATCAAGGATGCGGCCGACGAACCGCGCTTAGTGGAGGCTTTGCGTGCGTCCCAAAGCGCAGTGGTGCGCGGGACATCGGCTAAGGGCACACGCACGACCGATATTTTTTCGCTCAAGGGTCTCACGCAGGCGCTCGATCGCAGCGACAAGGATTGTAAATAGGTGCGTGTCGCTTTGCGTGCGCATGTCGCGCCTGTTGGCAGCGCGATATCGGCCCCATTTATGGCGTAAGCTCCACTATCCAGGTCGACCATGATTGTTCCGCTCGCTGCTGACGCGCCGCCGATGGCTACCATCGAGAAGAGGCCGCTGGAGCGCTACATCGCGCCGGCGAGGCTTTCGCTCGTTGGCATGCCGCGGGCTGAGCTTGCCGCCGCGCTTGGCCAGGCCGGCGTGTCGGAGCGGCAACGCCGCATGCGCGTTCAACAGCTTTGGCAGTGGCTCTATGTGCGCGGCGCTCGGGACTTCGACGCCATGACCACCTTGTCGAAGGAGCTGCGCGCCGAGCTGGCGCGGCGCTTTACCCTTGAGCGGCCGGAGGTCGCCGCCGAACAGATTTCCGTCGATGGCACCCGCAAATGGCTGATCCGCTTGCCCGGCGAGACGGCCGACCGGCCGCACGAGGTTGAGTGCGTCTACATTCCGGAAACCGATCGCGGCACGCTCTGCATTTCGAGCCAGGTCGGTTGCACGCTTAATTGCTCGTTCTGCCACACCGGTACGCAGCGCCTAGTCCGCAACCTCACAGCGGGCGAGATCGCCGGCCAGGTGGTGCTGGCCCGCGACCGCCTGGGCGATTGGCAACGCGCGGCAGCCGCTGGCATGGAACCGGAGAAACGGCTCGTCTCCAACGTCGTGATGATGGGCATGGGCGAGCCGCTGTACAATTTTGAGGCGGTGTGCGACGGCCTCGCTGTGGTCGCCGACGGCGAGGGGCTGAGTATTTCGAAGCGGCGGATCACGCTGTCGACATCGGGCGTGGTGCCGAACATCGCGCGTGCGGGAAACGAGATCGGCGCCATGCTGGCGGTGTCACTGCACGCGGTGACCGACGAGCTGCGCGATCAACTCGTGCCGCTCAACCGCAAATACCCGCTGCGTGAGCTGATGGACGCCTGCCGAAACTATCCCGGGTTGTCGAATGCGCGGCGCATCACGTTCGAATACGTCATGCTTAAGGGCGTCAACGATTCAGCCGCCGATGCGCGCGCGCTTATCCGCCTGGTCAAGGGAATTCCGGCCAAGATCAATCTCATCCCGTTCAATCCGTGGCCGGGCAGCGCCTATGAATGCTCGGACTGGGAGCAGATCGAGAAATTCTCCGAGATCGTCTTCGACGCTGGCTATGCGTCTCCGGTGCGCACCCCGCGCGGTCGCGACATTCTTGCCGCCTGCGGCCAGCTCAAGAGCGCGACCGAAAAACTCTCCGCGCGCGAGCGGCTGGCGTT
>JASHSY010000358.1 GCA_030040825.1 Xanthobacteraceae bacterium | reverse complement strand
CTGCTCGGCCGCCCGGTCGATCTGATTTACTACGACGATCAGAGCAATCCATCGCTGGTTTCCGGCATCTATACGAAGCTCATTGAAGTCGACAAGGTCGATCTCGTCGTCGGTCCCTATGGAACGAACATGGTCGTTCCGGCGATTCTGACCGTCGCAGAGCACAAATATCTGACGATCGGACTGTTCGCGGTCGCCGCCAATCGGAAGGCGCACTACAGCCGGTATTTTTCGATGCTGCCAGCCGGTCCCGATCCGATGCTCGCCTTTTCCGAAGGCTTTTTTGCCGTCGCGATGCAAATGGACCCGAAGCCGCAGACTGTTGCGATCTCCGGCGCCGACGCAGAGTTCTCGAAGGTGTCGACGTCTGGCGCGCGCATCAATGCAGAAAAAGCTGGTCTCAAGATCGTCTATGACAAAAGCTATCCGCCCGCGACAACTGATTTTGGTCCGATCATTCATGCCATCCAGGCAGCCGACGCCGATATTGTCTACAACGCCAGCTATCCGCTCGACACCGTTGGCTTCATTCGCGCGGCGCACGAAGTTAGGCTCAAGGCTAAGATGTTCGGCGGCAACATGATCGGTCTCCTTGCCGCCGCGTTCAAGAAGCAGCTCGGCCCCTTGCTCAACGGCGTGGTCAGCACCGCCGATACTTTTGTGCCGGCACCGAGCTTCGAATTCCCGGGCGTCGACGCAGTGTTGAAAAAATACCGGGAGCGTGCCGCACGCGATAACACGGATCCGCTCGGATACCAGTATGTGCCTTATGGCTACGCGGCCCTGCAATTACTCGCCGAAGCCATCCAGGCGACCGGGTCGCTCGATCAGAACAAGCTCGCCGACTACATGCACACGCACACGTTCAGCACCGTGGTCGGCGAGGTTGCATTCGGCCCCGATGGAGAATGGAAAAAGCCGAGGCTGTTGGTGAGCCAATTTCGCGGCGTCGTCGGCAATGAGATCGAGCAGTTCCGCGATTTTAGCAAGCAGATCATTCTTTGGCCGCCCGATCTCAAGTCGGGCACGCTGTCCTACCCCTACGACGCATCCGCGAACTAGAAGCGACGAGCGAGCGGCTTAGTCGATTGCCCTCACCCGGCTCAATCTCGCTGTGTTTGATTTTCGCCACCCTCGCGCGCAAACGGAGAGGGGAAATTACGCAGAGCGCGCCAGCGCGCCATCGATCATATCGACGGTATTGGTGAGGCCGTAAGCGGCGGCGAACGAGCCGAAGCGCGGCCCTTTCTCCTGGCCGAGCAGCACCTGATAGAGCATGTTGAACCAGTCGAGCGCGACGCCCGGCTTGCCGTCCTTGGCTTTCTTCTTGTGGTCGAGAAACGGCTCGCGGCGGCCGACTTCGTAGACCACGTCCTGGATTTTTTCCGGCGGCGCGTCGGCCGGCAATTGCGACAGCGCATCGCGCAGGTCGGTCAATGCGGCGCGCTCGACCGCACTCGGCTCGCGGAATTTTTTCGCCGGTAGCACGAAATCGCGGAAATAATGAATGGCGTAGTCGACCAGCGCGGCGAGCCGCGGATGCGTCGCCTTCGTCACGCCCGGCCGGTAGCGGCCGATGAAGCCCCACAAGGTCTCGGCGTTCTCCGCATTCGAGGCGGTAACAAGCGAGAGCAGCATGGCGAACGGCACCGGATTGTCGGCCGCCGGCGGATGGCCTGAATGAATGTGCCAGACCGGATTGCCGAGGCGCTCCTTTGGCGCTTGGCGTCCGTAGGCGTCGAGGAATTGCAAATAATCGTCGACGGTGCGCGGGATGACGTCGAAGTAGAGCCGCTTGGCGGCCTTCGGCTCGCGATACATAAACAGTGAGAGACTTTCCGGGCTGGCGTAACGCAGCCATTCCTCGATGGTGAGCCCGTTGCCTTTCGACTTGGAAATCTTCTGGCCGTTCTCATCGAGGAACAGTTCATAGTTGAAGCCGTCCGGCGGCGCGCCGCCGAGCGCGCGACAGATTTCGCCGGAGAGCTTTACCGAATCGATCAGGTCCTTGCCGGCCATTTCGTAATCGACGCCGAGTGCGACCCAGCGCATCGCCCAGTCCGGCTTCCATTGCAGCTTGCAGCGTCCGCCGGTGACCAAGGTCGTTACGCGCTCCTTGGAGTCGGGATCTTCGTAAGTGATGGTGCCGGCTTTGGCATCGTGGGCGACCACTGGCACTTGCAGGACCGCGCCGTCGCGCGGCGAGATCGGCAGAAACGGCGAGTAGGTCTGTGCCCGCTCCTCGCGCAGTGACGGCAGCATGATCGCCATGACCTGGTCGAAATGCGCCAGCACTTGCAAAAGCGCCCCGTCAAACCGGCCGGCGGTGTAACATTCGGTCGACGACATGAACTCGTAGTCGAAGCCGAACTGGTCGAGGAAAGCGCGCAACCGCGCGTTGTTGTGCGCAGCAAAGCTTGCATGGGTGCCGAATGGATCGGGGATTTTGGTCAGCGGCTGGCCGAGATGCGCCGCCATCATCTCCCTGTTGGGGACGTTGTCCGGCACTTTGCGTAGCGCGTCCATGTCGTCGGAAAACGCGATCAGCCTGGTCTTGATCGTATCGTCGGTGAGTACGCGGAAAGCGTGGCGCACCATGGTGGTGCGCGCCACTTCGCCGAAGGTGCCGATATGCGGCAAGCCCGACGGACCGTAGCCGGTTTCGAAAATCACCTCCGGCTTCGGATGCTTCTTCAGCCGCGCGAGGAGCTTGCGCGCCTCCTCGAACGGCCAGGCGTTCGACTGCTCGGCGAGCGCGCGGAACTCTGCAATATTTTCATTCGGTCCGGCCGTCATCATCTCGTTACCAAGCGGCGCTCTCCGCTCGCGCTCCAATCAATACGGACTGATCGGGAAATAACGGAGCCAAAGATCGGTGAAGCTTCCCTTTTCCCACAACTGGAACAGTGCCCAATTGAGCGCAAGCCGCAACAGGTCGTTGCCGCGCTTGACTGCAATGCCGACCCCTTCGCCGAAATAGCGGCTTTCCACGAACGGGCCGCCGCGAAACGCGCAGCAGCCGGCGGAATCGCTGCCGTTGAGCCAAAACGCGAGCGCGATACCGTCGCCGAACAACAGATCGACGTCGCGACGGCGCAGCGCGTCGCGCGCTGCCTTCGGGTTGGGATAGGGCCGTATTTCGGTTTCGGTGAACATGGCTTTGAGATAGGCCTCGTGCGCGGTGCCGGCGACCACGGCGATCTTCTTGCCTTCGAGCCGTTCCGGCAGCACCTCACCGATCGGACTATCGGCCCGGGCGACGAACCGCGCCGGCGTACTGTAATACGGATCGCTGAAATCGGCGCGGCGGCGGGCGTCTGCGGTGGGTGCGATCGAGGCAATCACCGCATCGCCGCGATTGTCGTTGAGAGCATCGAGCAAGCCGTTGAACGGCCGCGCTTGGATGGTGCAGGTGGTCTTGACCTCATCGCAAATGAGCCGGGCCAGATCGACGTTGAACCCGGTCGGGTTGCCGTCCGGCCCGGCATAATCGAACGGCGGATAGTCGAGATCGGTCAGGAAACGGATGGCGGAGATGCGCGACAGATCGGGCCGCTCCGGCCGGCGGCGCGGATCCCAGAACCCGGGCACCGCAACGGAGCGCGGCGACGATGCGTTCTCGGCCGCACGCGCCGGATGCGGACGCGCCGACGCCAGCAAGACCACGCCGGCAAGCACCGCGATCATCGCCGCGAACCGCACGCCGGCGTGCGCGTGGCGATCAAATAAGGTGCGGACGATCTGCATCGGATACGAACTTATGCTTGGCGTCGGTGCGGCCCGCTTAGCGGGATAACGAGAGAAAGTCGAGACAAAGGCGGAAGCCCGGGCGTTTGACGGTTTGCGCGGCGCGATGCTACCAACCGCCGCGCGGTTCGACCTGGGCACGGTCGGACCTGGGCACGGTTGGACCTGGGGACGCGCCCCGCCATGAAATTACCGCCGTTCGACTACGCCCGTCCGACGAGCCTTGCCGAAGCGGTCGCGCTTCTCGCCGCACATGGCGGCGAGGCAAAGCCGCTTGCCGGCGGCCAGAGCCTGGTGCCGATGCTGGCCTTCCGCGTCGCCGCGCCGACGCTCCTGGTCGATCTCGGCAAGCTCGGCGAGCTCGCGCAGATCCGGATTTCCGAGGCCGGCGTCACGCTCGGCGCGATGGTGCGCTGGCGCGACATTCTTGCCGACGCCCGCCTGCGCCAGGCGCATCCGCTGCTGGTGGCCGCCGTCGAGCACGTGGCGCATTATCAGATCCGCAATCGCGGCACGGTCGGCGGCAGCCTCGCCCACGCCGATCCCGCCGCCGAGTTGCCGTGCATCGCCGTGACCTGCGAGGCCGAGATCGCAGCGCTCGGCAAAGCCGGACCGCGCCGCATCGCCGCGACCGATTTTTTTCTCGGTCCACTTTCCACGGCGCTCAAGCCTGACGAGCTCGTCACCGAGCTTCGCTTGCCGGCGTGGCCGGCCGCGCGCCGCTTCGGCTTTGCCGAGTTTTCGCGCCGGCACGGCGATTTCGCGCTGGCGGGCGCGGCAGTGTTCTACGATCGGAACGGCGGCAAAGCGCATAATGCGCATATCGGCGTAATCGGCGCCGCCGACCGGCCGGTGCGCCTTGCTGCCGCCGAAGCTTTGGTCAATGACAATGGACTCGACGGCAAGGCAATCGTTGCCGCCGCCGAAGCGGCGCGCGCCGCTATCGATCCGCCGGACGACATTCACGCCGGCGGCGCTTATCGTCGGGCCTTGATCGGCACCATGATCGAGCGCGCGCTGAACGCGTCGGTGTAGTCGCGGTTCGCACGCCTGCCCCAAGCAGGGCGCCAGGCGCAAAGGATGCCGGTTCGGCTATAAATCGAAGCCTTGATTAGGAGCGGGCATTTCGACTTGCGTTTTGCCAAGTCGGGACGCGATCACCCGCATCGAGCCTTGCTCCCCGTGGGTCAGGAAGGTGCGCGCCGCGCCAGTATGCTCATGCCATTTGAGCAGCCCGGCCTGATCGGCGTGGGCCGAGAATCCATCGATCGTGTAGATCCTCGCTCTGACCGGGATATCTTCGCCAAAAATGCGTACCGGGTTTTTGCCGTCGATGATCTGCCGCGCCAGCGTTCCCTGGGCCGCATAGCCGACGAAAACCACACTGCACTCTTGCCGCGAAATATTATGTTCGAGGTGGTGCACGACGCGTCCACCTGTGGCCATCCCGGATCCGGCCATGATGATCGCTCCGCCGTGAACATTGTTGAGCGCTATCGAGTCGGCCCTATTGCGGGTCAAGTGTAGGCCGGGCAGCGCAAGCGGATCGCGACCACCTTGGAACAGCCGCGCAGCCTCCGGCCGCAAGTCATCGAGGTGATGAGCAAAGACCTCGGTCGCCGAAATGGCCATGGGCGAATCAAGGTAAACCTGCATTGACGGTTTCAATCGGTTTTTGTCGATTCCGCGGTTGAGCAGGAACAGAAGTTCTTGCGCGCGTTCGAGCGCGAACGCCGGAATGATGACGTTGCCGCCGCGCTCGAGCGCGTCGGAAACCGCGCTGTACAGTTCGTCGATCGAAGCATCCATCGGCTTGTGGAGACGATCGCCGTATGTCGTCTCCATCACCACGACATCCGTGCGCGGCGGCGGTGGCGGCGGCAGAAGCAAGGGGTCCGTACCGTTGCCGAGGTCTCCTGAAAACAATAGCCGCAGCGTGCGGCCGTCTTCGGTCAGCTGAAGGAGAATGCTGGCCGAGCCAAGAATATGTCCGGCATTCACAAAAGTCGCGCGAGCGCCTGGAGCGAGATCGACGGGTTCGTCGTAACGGACGCTGCGCTTGAATGCCTCCAGAGTCTTGAGAGCGTCAGCGACCGTGTACAAGGGCTCCACCGGTCCGTTACCGGCGCCGTGCCGCGGCTGATGCGAGTTCGCGCGGACCTCTTCCTCTTGCAGGTGCGCGGCATCGAGCATGACCAGCCGCGCGAGCTCTTCGGTCGCCGTCGTTGTGATGATTTCACCTCGAAACCCGCGTTTGGCCAATAGCGGCAGCCGCCCGCAATGATCGAGGTGGGCGTGTGTCAGCAGCACAAAGTCGATGCTGGCGGGATCGAAACCAAAATCGCCGCCGTTTTCTTCTGCGAGTTCGCGGCTACCCTGAAAGAGTCCGCAATCGATCAAAAATCGGCGGCCGGCGCATTCAACGAGATGGCATGACCCGGTAACGTCGCGATCGGCTCCGTGAAAAGACAGCCTCAAGTCAGTTCTCCCCGTGAAAGTCGGTCCAGTGTGACGACAGCGGCGATCAGTCCCTCAAGCCCAGTGGAGTACCGCAGGCATCGTACCAATCGAGGATGCTGGTCCAAATCTGATCCGCCGTTTCGGCGAACCAGAATAGCTCGCCATCCTCGGCGTCGATTACACCTTCGTCGGCCAGGAATTCAAAGTCGATGGCTCGACGCCAATACTCTTCGCCGACCAGCACGACTGGAACCGGCTTGATCTTGCGCGTCTGTACCAAGGTCAAAACTTCGAACAGCTCGTCGACCGTCCCAAAACCGCCCGGGAAGGCAACGAGGGCCTTTGCGCGCAGCAGAAAATGCAACTTGCGCAAAGCAAAATAATGAAATCGAAAACACAACTCCGGCGTGATGTAGGGATTGGGATACTGCTCGTGCGGCAGATTGATATTGAGACCGATGGATTTCGCGCCAACGTCGAAGGTCCCACGGTTGGCGCCTTCCATGATCCCTGGACCACCGCCGGTCATGATCACCAGTCTGGACGGTGACCCGTCGTTACAGCGGCTGCTGCCTACCAGCCGCCCGAACTCGCGGGCGATCTCATAGTAACGGGTCTTTGCCAGAATTCGCTCAGCCACAGCGAGCTTGCGGATTAGGACCGCATTACCCGAGTCGGTTTCGAGAGATTGACGCAGCGCTTCTATGTTTCGTCGCGCGGCAGCGGGTTCCGGAATTCGCGTGCTGCCAAACACCACGACGGTATTGCGAACGGCATGCTCCTCAAGCAGAGTCTCCGGCTTGAGGTACTCGACCTGAAGACGTACGCCGCGCACCTCGCCCCGTGCCAGGAAAGCGATATCCTGTTCGGGCAGAACATAGCTTGGGCTTTCGAGAATTGCTCTTACGCGCGAAGGAGCGTCGGGATCCTCGTCGGCAGGCTTCGGCCGGTGCCAGGGCAGCGGCTGCCGTCGTTTGTCGGGATGCGCCGGCTGAGGAATCGCAATCTTTCCGGATGAGGTCGCTGTGCCTTTCGCCATCGCAGGGTCCAATCTCGCTTGCCGCCGCCGCTAGGCCGAAATGACTACCTGCCAAGTCGAGCTCAATCAATGCGGGCGCAATCCCAGGGGGCACCGCCAATCGCCGCACGTACGAGGGGCGGCGAGCGATCCTGCTTTGTTTCAGTTTGCATCGATCAGGCATGGTTGCGCGTTGCGTCCATGCCCAGCGAACAAGATGGCCTCGCGACTATTTGCGGATTCGCCTATGCAAATTCACCACAGCAGTAATTAAGTCCAAGGCCGAGTGTTTGGAGACGAACCATGGATGACGTTTACGTCAAGCACGGCGCGTTCAAACAGCGGCCAAAATTGCCGGGCCAGGTCGTGCTGGTGTTTCAAGGCGGCGGCGCGCTCGGCGCCTATCAGGCCGGCGTCTACCAGGCGCTACACGAAATCGGCATTGAGCCGGATTGGGTGGTCGGAACGTCGATCGGCGCGATCCACGCCGCCATTATTGCCGGTAACGAGGTGGGCGAGCGATACGACCGCATCAAAGAATTCTGGGCTCGGCTCGAGCGCAAACCGCAATGGCACGAGACGCTGTTCGGCGAGCGCGCCGCCGCCACCGCCGCTTACCTGGCGACCTTGACCCAGGGCATCAACGGATATTATTCGCCCAATCACGCCATCGCCTTCGGCGGGCTCCATGCGCCGGTCGGCGTCGAACGCGCGGCCTTCTATACCATCGAAGATTTTCGCAAGACCGTCGCCGGCGTTGTCGACTTCGCGCGCATCGACGGCAGACAGACAAGGCTGACCGTCGGCGCCGTCAATGTGCGGACCGGCAAGATGCACTATTTCGACAGCCGCAATATTCCGATTACGCTCGATCATGTGCTCGCCTCGGGCGCGCTGCCGCCCGGTTTTCCGGCGATCCGCATTGACGGCGATCCGTATTGGGACGGCGGGCTTTATTCGAACACGCCGATCGAAGTGGTGTTCGACGACAATCCGCGCCGCGATTCGGTGGTGTTCACGGTGCAGATTTTTCCGATTTCCGGAGCGGAGCCGGCCTCAGTCATGCAGGTGCTGAGCCGGCAGATCGACATTCAATATGCCAGCCGGGCCGATAGCCACATTCCTCGCCAGGAGCACATCCATCAGCTCCGCCATATGGTGCGCGAACTGGTGCGCATGCTGCCCGAGGACAAGCGCAACAGTCCGGAGGTTAAAGAGATGGCCGGCTACGGATGCGGGACATTCATGCATATCGTGCGGATCAATGCCAATCCGCCGCCGGACGAAGACTATCTGCGCGAGATCGACTTCACCACATCCGGCATCAATCGGCGCTGGCTCGCCGGCTACGAAGACACCATGCGGACCTTGGAGCGGCGGCCATGGGAGGCGCCGATCGACCCGATGGTTGGCGTTGCGGTGCACGATTCCGACGCGCCCGACCAAGCGCCGAGCCTCGCAAAAGCACAATAAAGGCCGGGAACAAATCAAATTGGTGTGTCATTTTCCCCGCATCGTCACAGAGGAACGCTGATGATGCGTGCGCCGGCCAAACGAAAAGTCACCCGCGCGCGCCGCCGCAGCAACAAACGCTATTGGTCGGCCCGCGTCAGCAAAGAAAGCGACGCGCTCGATCTCGATAGGGGCGTCTTCAGCTTGCGTGATCCCAAACGCATCGCCAGTTCGCTCAAGCGTTCGGCGGAGCGGAGTCGGCGGCGCAAGAGCGAACCGTACCGCTCGGCGCTGTCGATGCTGACGTTCTATATCAACCGCGCCGGCAAGAATTTGCCGGCGGCTCGCCGCCGAACGTTGCAACAGGCGAAAGTGGAATTGCGCAAGCAGTTCGGCCGCGACTAATCGCCTGCCCGGCGTGCCGAACGGATTTCCTTGCACGATCAATGATTTTGCCCGGATTGTCGCGGCGCAATTTTACCGTGAATTAACCACAGCATCCGCATCATGCCGGCGATTGCCGGAGGGGCGGTCGGTGGCAGCCTACAATTTTTCCATTCGCACCAAGCTCGCCCTG
>JASHSY010000037.1 GCA_030040825.1 Xanthobacteraceae bacterium | reverse complement strand
ACATCGATGGCGGTGGCGACCGCTTTGAGCGTCACGCCGGCACAGGCGACCAAGGCCTCCAGCAACATGTCCCCCGAACACAGTTCAAGGCCTGAGCCGCCGGTGGCGGGGTGCAAACCGGCGACCGCCAGCGCGCGGCCGGTCTCGACCTTGCAGGCGATCGCCGCGTCATCGAGAGTGCCCGCGGCCTTGAGCGTCACGATACCCGCTTTGGGATCGGCCTTGTAACGTTCCTTGATCGGCGCTTGCAGTGCGCGCAGAGCGGCAGCGTCCATGAAACCTACTCCTCCAAACTATCCGGCCGGCGTCAGCACCAGACGGCCGACGACCTTGCCCGCTTTCAAGTCCTGCAACGCTTCGTTCACCGCGGCAAGCGGCCGGGTACCGACCGGCAAATCGGGCGCGCCTTTGCGGCGCACCAGATCGAGAAGCTCGGCCATTTCAGTGAGACTGCCGACATAGGAACCTTGCAGCGTCATGGCGCGCAGCGGCAGCGACGGCGTCGGTATCGTAACGTCGCCGCCGAACAGGCCGACGACGATGACCTTGCCGCCTTTGACGAGCGAATCGAGCGCGAGCTGCACGGTGCGCGAGGCACCGACGAGATCAATCACCGCCCACGCGCCGCCGTTGGTGGCGGCGATGATCTGTTTCGCTGCGTCTGGCGCGTTGCCATCGATCACCGCCTTTGCGCCGGCCTTGCGCGCGGCCTCCCGCTTGCCTGCATCGATGTCAACGACAATCGCGGCCTTGCCTCCCATCGCCTGGTGCAGCGCCACGCACATCAGCCCCAGGCCGCCGCCGCCAATGATCACAATCGGCTCCTCCTGCAACAGCGGGCCGACCTTTTTCAACGCGCCATAAGTCGTGATGCCCGAACAGGCGAGCGGCGCGGCTTTCTCCGGTGCAATGCTGCCGATATCAAACAGATAACGCGGGTGCGGCACCAGCAAATGATCGGCGTAGCCGCCGGCACGGAATACGCCGATGCTGGACGGCGTGCGGCAAAGTTGCTCGTCGCCGCGCCGGCAGATTGCGCACTCGCCGCAGCCGAGCCACGGATGAACCAAGCGCCGGTCGCCAACCTTGACGCCTTTGGCATCCGGCGCGGCGGCGACCACTTCGCCGACATTCTCGTGTCCCATCGTCAGCGGCAGCTTGACACCGCGGTCGGCGAGCATCAGCCGTTTGCCGCCGCCCAAATCGTAATAACCGTCCGAAATGTGCAGGTCGCTGTGGCAGACGCCGGCGGCGATGACCTTGAGCAGCACCTCCGTCCCCGCCGGCTTCGGGGTCGGCCGTTCCACCAGCCGCAGCGGCGCGCCACATTCGCACAGATCGTAGCTTTTCATCGGATTTTATCCTTCTGGGGACTGCCGCTCACCATCGGAAAATATTAGCATAGTCTGGCTCCAACCGGCGGCCGATGACAGCGCAGAGCGGCTCGGCTATGACCTATCGCGATGCTGGACAGCCAACGTTCCGCACGCGCCGCCGGCGAGCTTATTGATAGCGCGGCGATTGTCGCCGACCTCGACGCACTGGCCGAAACCCATGCCGGGCGCGAGCGCGAATTGCGCGCTGCGGTCGCCCGCCGCCTCAAAACCGCGCTTACCGATGCGCGGGCCCGCGCCGAAGAACTTTTGCTCAAGGACCGTCACGGTCGGCGTTGCGCCGAGCGGCTTTGCCAGACGCAGGATGAGATCATCCGCATCCTGTTTGAGTACACAGTCACCAAGCTTTTCTCCCCGCAGGTCCATTCGCAGGCCGAACACATGGCGGTGATCGCCACCGGCGGCTACGGCCGCGGGCTTTTGGCGCCCGGTTCCGACATCGATCTCTTATTCCTGCTCCCCTACAAGCAAACCGCCTGGGGCGAATCGGTGGCCGAAACCCTGCTCTACTGCCTGTGGGACATGGGCCAGAAGGTCGGCCACGCGACACGATCGGTCGGCGAGTGCATCCGCCAGGCCAAAGCCGACATGACGATCCGCACGGCGCTGCTCGAATCGCGGCCGCTGCTCGGCGACGCCGCGCTCTACGGCGAACTCATGACGCGTTTCGACAAGGACGTAGTGCAGGGAACGGCGGCGGAATTCGTCGCCGCAAAACTTGCCGAGCGCGAAGAGCGGCATCGCCGCGCCGGGCAGTCACGCTACCTCGTCGAGCCTAACGTCAAGGACGGCAAGGGAGGCCTGCGCGACCTGCACACTCTGTTCTGGATCGCGAAATACGTCTACCGCGTGCATGAGCCGGAGGAGTTGATCGATCGTGGCGTGTTCGATCGCGACGAATACAATATGTTTCGCCGCTGCGAAGATTTCCTGTGGTCGGTTCGCTGCAACATGCATTTCATCTGCGGCCGCGCCGAGGAACGTTTGTCATTCGACATCCAGCGTGAGATCGCCGTGCGGCTCGGCTACACCCAGCATCCCGGCCTGCAAGACGTCGAGCGTTTCATGAAGCACTACTTCCTGACCGCCAAGCATGTCGGCGACCTTACCGCCATCCTGTGCGCTGATCTGGAAGACCGGCAAGCGAAACCGGCGCCGGTTTTGAGCCGTGTGATCGCGCGTTTGCGCCCGGCCCGCGATACGCGGCGCACGCTGGGCGAAACCGACGATTTTGTGATCGACAACAACCGCATCAACCTCGCACGTGCCGATGTCTTCAAGCGCGATCCGGTGAATCTGATCCGGCTGTTTTATTTGGCGCAGAAGCACAATCTCGCCATCCATCCTGAGGCGATGCGCGCAGCCACCCGCTCGCTCGAACTGATCGACAGGAGCGTGCGTCGAAACGACGAGGCGAGCCGGCTTTTTCTTGAGATCCTCACCTCCAAGAATGAGGCCGAGACTGTGCTGCGGCGCATGAACGAGGCGGGTGTGCTCGGTAAATTCGTGCGCGCGTTCGGACGCATCGTGGCGATGATGCAGTTCAATATGTATCACCACTATACGGTGGACGAACATCTTCTGCGCTGCATCGGCGTACTCAACGAGATCGAGCGCGGCGACAATCGCGACGTCGCGTTCGCCAGCGAACTGATGCGCTCCATCCAACCCGGGCATCGCAAGTTGCTGTACGTCGCGTTGTTCCTGCACGACATCGCCAAGGGCCGCATTGAGGATCACTCCATCGCCGGCGCCCGCATCGCCAGAGGACTGTGCCCGCGATTTGGTTTCAATCCGGCCGAAACCGAATTGGTCGCCTGGCTGGTCGAGGTACATCTGGTGATGTCGACGGTAGCGCAATCGCGCGACCTCTCCGACCGCAAGACGATCGAGAATTTTGCCGCCGTCGTGCAGTCGCTCGAGCGCATGAAGCTTCTGACCATCCTCACCACCGCCGACATCCGCGCTGTCGGACCAGGAGTCTGGAATGGCTGGAAGGCGCAGCTTTTGCGCACGCTTTATTATGAGACCGAGCCGGTGCTGACCGGAGGCTTTTCCGAAGTCAACCGCGCTGAACGGATCGCCGCCGCCAAGCGCGAATTCCGCGCCGAACTCGGCGACTGGCCGGCCGAAGCGCTGGATGCCTATATCGCCCGCCACTATCCGGCTTACTGGCTGAAGGTCGATTTGCCGCACAAGATCGCGCAGGCGCGCTTCGTGCGCGACGCCGACGCTGCCGGCAAGCGGCTTGCGACCAGTGTCGGCTTCGATGCGGAGCGCGGCGTCACC
>JASHSY010000357.1 GCA_030040825.1 Xanthobacteraceae bacterium | reverse complement strand
CGAGCGTTTGGCGAGCATCGGATCGCGCCAATCCTTGCCGGCGTAGAGGAGGGTGCCGAAATCGCCGACACGCTCGCGGAATTTGAGCAGTTCGTCGGCCACTTTGTCCGGTGAACCGTAAACGATCAGCTCATCGCAGATGCCGTCAAGGGTGACTTCGCTGTCGGGCTGATCGCGGCGCGTCTTGAACAATTCGATGCGGCCGACCTTCTTGAGCTTGGTGAACAACTGGCTGAAGTAATAGCGGTACGGGCTGTTCGGATCGGTCACGTAGGCTTTTGCCGTCTTGTCGTCGTCGGCGACGAAAATGCTTTTGGCGACACGCCAATTGGCCGGATCGGCCGGCCGGCCGCCGCGGACGCAACCTTCGACGTATTTCGGCCAATGGCTCTTGACCCATTCCGGCATCAGGAAGTTTGCCGAAATCGGCTCCCAGCCGCGGGCGGCCGCTTCGGTCACGCCCTTGGAGAATGGCGCGACGACGGTGACGACGATCGGCGGATGCGGCTTCTGTAGCGGCTTGGCCAGATATCCCTGGCCGACTTCGAGCATTGCCTGCCGCTCGATCTTGATGTTCCAGAATTTGCCTTCGATGGCATAGGGCGGCTCGCGCTTCCAGATTTCCAGCACCGCGTTGATCGCCTCGACGAACATGGCGTTGCGGTCGTTGTCGAGATTGCCGAACGCTTCCGCATCGGAGAGCAGCCCGCCCGGGCTGATGCCGAAGATGAAGCGGCCGTCGAGCATGTGGTCGAGCATTGCGATCTGCGAGGCCGTCGCCACCGGATGCGCATTCGGCATGTTGATCGTGCCGGTGCCGAGCTTGATGGTCTTGGTGGCGTCGATCAGGCTTGCGATAAATATCGCGCAAGAGGTGATGTTCTCCGCCCGGTCGGTGGCGTGCTCGCCGACATAGCCCTCGACAAAGCCGAGCTTGTCGGCGAGCACGAACGCCTCGCGGTCCTCGCGCAGAGATTGCCGCCAATCCTTGTCGAGCGGATGGATTGGCATGGTGAAAAAGCCGAGCTTCATGGCGCTCACCTCTGTCCGAAAAAGGGTGGACGTGCAAGGCGACACCCTGCGGCGGATTGAGATCGCCGTCGCTCCGGCCGCCGAAATGACTTAGAACCATGGACGCCGACCTGGGCAGGAGAGAACCATGCGCAAGATAACGCGCCGCAATCTGGCGCGCGGTGGAGCGGCCGGCCTCGTCGGCGCTATCGCGGCGCCGGCAGTGGCGCTGGCGCAAACGCGACGCTGGCGCATGGTCACCTCGTGGCCGAAGCGGCTGCCCGGTCCCGGCCTGTCGGCGGAACGGATCGCAAGCCGTATTGCGGCGCTGTCCGGCGGCCGCCTGGAGATCACCGTTTCGGCTGCCGGCGAGATCGTGCCGGCTTTCGAGGTGCTCGATGCAGTCGGCTCCGGCGTCGCCGAGATGGGCCACACCGCGGCTTTCTATTGGCAAGGCAAGGAGCCGGCCACGGCGTTCTTCACCACGGTGCCGTTCGGCCTGTTGCCGAACGAGCATGTCGCCTGGATCGACGCTGGCGGCGGCCAGGAATTATGGGACGCGCTCTACGCGCCGTTCGGCGTCAAGCCGTTCATGGGCGGCAATACCGGGGTCTGCATGGGCGGCTGGTTCCGCCGGGAGCTGAAGAGCCGCGACGACGTGCACGGCTTGAAAATACGCTCGGTGGGGCTGGGCGGCGAGGTCTATCGGCGTCTCGGCGCCGTCGCGCAGACCACATCGCCCGGCGAAATCCTTATCGCGTTGCAATCGGGCATGCTCGACGCCGCCGAATTCGTCGGCCCCGGCTCCGACATCGCGCTCGGGCTCTATCGCTACGCGCCGTTCTATTACGGCCCCGGTTTCAACAAGCCGAACGGCACCGGCGAGTGCATTGTCGCCCTCAAGGCGTGGAACGAACTTGACGCAGAACTGAAGGCGATTGTGACCAATGCCTGCGCCGCGGAAGCCTCATTCGCGCTCGCCGAGATGGAGCGGCTCAACATCGAGGCGCTGCAAACGCTGACCACCCGCGAGCACGCACAATTGCGCAGCTTCCCGTCCGACCTCGTCGCCGCGGCACGCGCGATCGCGACCGATGTGCTGGCGGAACTTGCCGCGCGCAGCGCCAACGGCCGCAAGGTGCATGATTCCTACGTGGCGTTCCGCGGCAAAGTCGCCGCCTGGTCGCGCATCTCGACGCAAGCGGTGCTGGAGGGCAGGGAGGGGTAGTTCTCCCTCTCCCCGCGTGCGGGGTGAGGGGGCGTAGTCGCAGGCTCAGAATTGCGGCCGCGCCCCCTCACCCGGATTGCTGCGCAATCCGACCTCTCCCCGCGCGGCGGGGAGAGGCAACACGTTAGCGGTTGTTAGATTTTTCGCTAGGGAGCAACTGGTTGCAATGAACCATACTCTTGTTTGCAGCGACCCCGAGATCATGGGAGGTACGCCCGTATTCCGCGGCACCCGCGTCCCCGAGGGATTTCCGTCAGTGACGCGCGAGCAGGTGATTGCTTTCCGGGAGGAAGCGAAGGACCGACTGGTCGAATCTGTGTCGTGAGGGTTCTACTTGACGAATGTATTGATTGGCGTTCGGCACGATCCATCGCTGGCCACGATGTCAAGACCGCGCGCCAGATGGCTTGGACCTCGATCGGGAACGGCGAATTGCTTGCGCTTGCGGCCGCCCAATTCGATGTATTTGTAACGGTAGATCGGAACCTCTCTTTCCAACAAAATCTGCAATCGATACCAATTGCTGTAATTGTCCTATTCGGCGAAACAAATCGTCTTACCGACCTCTTGCCGTTAGTCCCTGAGCTGCAAAAGGCAATTGCTTCATCCAAACGTGGAAACGTTCAAATCGTGCGCGGTTGATCCACGCTTACATCCTAAACTTCACCACCTTCTGCTGCTGCTCACCGAGGCCGTCGATGCCGAGACGAACCGTGTCGCCGGCTTTCAGGAATTTCGGCTCCGGCTTGAAACCCATGCCGACGCCGGGCGGCGTGCCGGTGATGATGACGTCGCCCGGCTCCAGCACGAAGAATTGCGAGCAATACCAGACCAGGTGCTCGACGCCGAACACCATGGTGCCGGTCGAACCGTTCTGGCGGCTCTCGCCGTTGACCGTGAGCCACATGTTAAGCTTCTGCGGGTCGGCAATTTCATCGCGCGTCGCCAGCCACGGCCCGAGTGGGCCGAAGGTCTCGCAGCTCTTGCCCTTGCAGAATTGGCCGGAGCGTTCGATCTGGAACACCCGTTCGGACACATCGTTGGCGAGGCAATAGCCGGCGACCGCGTCCATCGCCTTATCCTTGGCGAGATAACGGGCGCGGCTGCCGATGACGACGCCGAGCTCGATTTCGTAATCGAGCTTGGTCGAATCCTTCGGGATCATGGTCGGATCGTTCGGTCCGCAGATGCAGCTTGGCGCCTTGTTGAAAATCAGCGGCTCCTTGGGCAGCGCCATGCCGGCTTCGGCAGCATGGTCGGCGTAATTGAGCCCAATGGCGATGAAATTGCCGACCCGGCCAACGCAGGGGCCGAGTCGTGGGTTGCCGCGGACGAGCGGCAGCTTGTCGGCCTTGAGTCTGGCGAGCTTGGCGAGGCTCTTCGGCGATAGCGCGTCGCCGGCAATGTCCGGCACGATTTTCGATAAATCGCGGATGCGCCCTTGCCCATCGAGCATGCCGGGCTTTTCCCGGCCGGGCGCACCGTAGCGGACGAGCTTCATCGCGAACTCCTTAGGGCCATTTCACCACCGGCGGCAGCGACGACAAAATCGAAGCGACGTTGCCGCCGGTGCGCAGACCGAAGATCGTGCCGCGGTCGTAGAGCAGATTGAACTCCACGTAACGCCCGCGACGGATCAGTTGTTCCTCGCGTTCGGCTTCGCTCCAGGGCTTGGCGAAATTCGCCCGCACCAGTTCCGGATAAACGCCGAGAAACGCGCGGCCGACCGCTTGGGTGAAAGCAAACGTTTGGTCCCAATCGGTTTCCAGGTAGTCGTAGAAAATACCGCCGATGCCGCGCATCTCACCGCGGTGCTTCAGGAAGAAATATTCGTCGCACCACGTCTTGAATTTTTGGTAGGGCGCGATTGCGGCATGTGCGTCGCAAGCCTGTTTCATCGCCGCATGGAAGGTGACCGTATCGGGGTCGTGCTGGGTGCGGCGGCGATCGAGCACCGGAGTGAGATCGGCGCCGCCGCCGAACCACGCCTTGGTGGTGACGACGAAGCGGGTGTTCATGTGCACCGCCGGCACATGCGGATTGTGCATGTGTGCGATCAGCGAGATGCCGCTGGCGAAGAAACGCGGATCGTCGGCGGCGCCGGGGATGTCCTTGCGGAATTCCGGGGCAAATTCGCCGAATACGGTGGAGACGTGCACGCCGACCTTCTCGAACACGCGCCCATTCATGCTCGCCATCACGCCGCCGCCGCCCGGAGCACCGGAATGATCGGTGCGCTGCCACGGGGTACGCTTGAAGCGCCCGGGGGCGCGGTCGGCCAAAGGTGCGTCGGTGGGCAGCGCATCCTCCAGCGCCTCGAAGGCCGCGATGATCTCGTCGCGCAGGCCCTCGAACCAGGCGCGCGCGCGCTGTTTGCGGGGTTCGAGTAAGCTCACATCCATGACTGCTTCTCTATTACCTTGTGTAGGCGGAGTTTTCGAGGCTGTCACATTTTCGCGTGATACTATTGACCTCGCGCCAAAGAGATGACCGTCTCAGACGGAGAACTTGAGCCAAAGCCATGATTGAGCCGCTGATCCGTCCGACGCGACGGCGTCTATTGCGCGGTTTGGCTGGCGCCGGGCTCGTGACCGCCGCGGCGCCGTTCGTCTCGCGCGGCAGGGCAGCGCAGGCCCGCAGCGCCGGCGACCCTTTCAGTCTTGGGGTCGCCTCGGGGGCGCCGCGCGCCGACGGGTTCGTCTTGTGGACGCGGCTTGCGCCGGAGCCGCTATCGAGCGATCCGCGTACGCCCGGCGGGATGAGCGGCGGCGATGTAACCGTCGGCTACGAGATCGCCGCCGATTCCGCGATGCACGACATCGTCCGGCGCGGCGAAGCGGTCGCCGAGCAGGCCTTTGCCTATTCGGTGCACGCCGATATTCGCGGCCTGCAACCCGGCCGGCCTTATTGGTACCGCTTCACCGGCGCCGATGCGGCAAGCCGCATCGGTCGCGCCGCTACCCTGCCGGCGCCAGGCGCCGCCGTCGATCGCCTGCGCTTCGGTTTCGCCTCCTGCGCCAATTATGAGCACGGTTATTTCTCCGCTTATCGGCATCTCACCGACGAAAATCCGGAGTTCGTGCTTTTCCTCGGCGACTATATTTACGAATACATCGAACAGCGGCGTCCGACGGTGCGCCGTCACTCCGACGGTATCGAAGCGGCGACATTGCCGACCTATCGCAATCGCTACGCGCAATACCGGCTCGATCCGGACCTGCAACGGCTGCACGCCGAAGTACCGGCGCTGGTCACCTGGGACGACCACGAGGTGCAAAACGATTACGCCGGCAAATGGTCGGAGACTTTCGACGATCCGGAGATTTTTCTGTTGCGCCGCGCGGCGGCTTATCGGGCGTTTTACGAGCACATGCCGGTGCGGCCGATTTTATCGCGTCCGGACGGGCCGCGCATGCGCGTCTACGATCGCTTCACGTTCGGAGACTTGGTGGAAATTTCCATGCTCGACGGACGACAATACCGCTCACGCGAAGCCTGCTACGCACCGCCGAACAAAGGCGGCACGCATCTGGAAACCAACGCAACCTGTCCAGAGCGGCTCGATGCGGGCCGAAGCATGCTCGGCTTCGCGCAGGAGGCCTGGCTGCACAACGGACTCGCACGCTCGCAAGCGCAGTGGAATCTAATCGCCCAGGACGTGCTGATGGCGCAATACCGTCTGAAGTTCAACGAGCAGGAAGGATTCTCGACCGACTCGTGGGATGGCTATCCGGCTAATCGCGCGCGCCTGTTGCAGTACATCCACGAAAGAAAGGTACGTAACGCCGTGGTGGCCGGCGGCGATACGCATTCGTACTTCGCCAACGATTTGCGGCTCGATTTCAGCAACGAAGCTTCGCCGGTGGTGGCGACCGAGTTCGTCGGAACGTCCATTTCCTCGGCCGGGCCCCCCTACGAACCGATCGCACGCGCCTTGCCGGATAATCCGCACGTGCACTTCTTCGAAAGCCGACGCCGCGGTTACGTCGCAGTCGACCTCGAGCGCGCGAATATGCAGGTGCGCATGCGCGTGGTTTCCGACGCAACCGACCCAAAGGCAGATATTTCGACGCTGCGGACTTTCGCGGTGGAGGGCGGCCGCCCCGGCGTCGTCGCGGCTTAGGCTTGAATTCCGCCGGTCCGCCGCAATGCCTCGCCCGCGGCGATCGCCGCGGCGACAGCGACATTGAGCGAGCGCATGCCGGGACGAAGCGGGATCACCACGCGCACGTCGGCGACAGCATGGACTTCCGGCGGTGCGCCTGCCGATTCGCGGCCGAACAGTAAAACGTCGTCCGCCCGATAGCCGTGGTCCAGATAGGAGAGGGGCGCAGCGGTAGTGAACAGCACCAGCCGGTGGGCGCCGGTGCTGCGCCACGTCTCGAAATCCGTCCATGAGCGGTGTCGCACGATGACAACGGCATCGAGATAATCCATGCCGGCGC
>JASHSY010000356.1 GCA_030040825.1 Xanthobacteraceae bacterium | reverse complement strand
CGCGTCTGCAATCGTTATTTTCATTTTCCGTCCTCTCGCGATCGCGCCCCTTCTTAGTTCAGAACGGCGAGCAGCGTCTTCGCTGCCCGTAAATCCAGAATCTCGAAACCTTCTGTGAATTCGCCGTAGAGCGGCGCAAGGACAGCGCGCCCTTCCGACAGGCGGCCGGTATCGCCGAGAAGCTTTGCCAGGCTCGTAGCTGCGCGCAGCTGAAGTATGCGGCACGCGTGCTTGTCCGCAAGCGTGATCGCCTGTCTGAAGGCGGCTTCTGCCAGGGACGCGTTGCTGCGCGATTGTGCCAGAAGATTCTCGCCGCGCAGGCGAGCGAGTTCCGCTTCATAAAATGGGGCTCGACTGCTGATCTCTTCGCTCGCGCCGTCGAGTGTGCGCGCAGCCGCATCGTGGCGGCCGGTACGAACCTGTTGCGCAGCGATCAGGCCCAACAAGACCGGATAAAAGACCGCGGTTCCGGCAGATTCTGCCAACCGCAGCATTTCTTCGATTGAGTGCTCGCTGCCGCTCTCGCGCGCTGCCAGCCAATTGCGCAGGAAACAGGCTTGCGCCAATGGCCAAGAAAATTGATTACGTTCGGCCAGCGGATGGAGTTCGTCTGCCACGGCCCGACAGGCATCCGCATCGTCCAGCATCAGAAACGTTATGCTGCCCATATTCAGACCGTGGGCATGCGAAAACGCGTGTCCGACCGTGCGCCCGTCTTCGATGCACGCCCATGCTTCGCGTCGAGCCTGCTCGGGAAAGCCGAGACACCAGTGGCTCAAAGCGACGAAGCTGCGCGCGCAGACCCGGGAATCGTGCCCACCAAAGAAGTATGCGTGGTCGCGGTGACGGTTCCGATCGTAGATGCGGATCACTTCCTGTCCGGTATCGCGCATGCCGGTTAGGTTCGCCCGCCACAACATTGTCGGGCACATGGCGTGGTAAGCTTCGACCAAAAGGTCGATATCGTTGCGTTCGCGGGCGATTTTGACCAGCTCATCGGCGAGCGCCACGCTCTCGGCAAATTTGTGCGATATTGCACCAACAAACCAAATGCCCCAGGTGGCGAGGAAAAGTTCACGGCCCCGGTCCGGCAGCGCCCGGCTCAGCGTCAGGGCTCGTTGATAGTGCGCTTCCGCTTCCGTGGACCTGGGGCCGATGCCGATGATTTGTGCCAGACCGAGCCCCAGGCTGATGTCGAGTTCGAGTTCGTCGCGCTGGCGCCCTTCCGGCAATGCCAGCGCAAGACGCAGCGCACTCGCATAATGAGCCATCGATTCTTTCATGGCGAAACGCCGCAGATCGCGGTCGGCGGCGAGCTGCCAGTAGTTGATTGCTTTCTCGCTCTGCGCCGCGCGCTCGAACTGCTGAGCGATCACTTCCGGTGTCGAAGCTGCGACCTCGGGGAAGCTCTTTTCCAGCACTAGCGCGATCGCGGAATGAAGTTGCTGGCGGCGAGCGCGCAGCATGGTCGAATAGGCAGCATCCTGGATGAGCGCGTGCTTGAAAGTGTAGGTCGCGTTGGGCGGGGTGCCGCGCAGGAAAACAAGCTCCGCCTCGGTGAGCCGCGTCAGCGCATTCTGCAGTATCGGGTCCGGCAGGCCGGCGACTGCTGCCAAAACGTCGTAGGAAAATTCCCGCCCAATTGCAGCGCCGATCTGCAAAACCTCGCGGGCGGAGCCGAGCCGATCGACCCGCGCCATCAGCGAAGCTTGCAGCGTGCTCGGAATGGCGAGTGGTTGCGACGGGCGGTCGGTGACGTTCTGACCGCGCGCGACCGGCAATTCTTCGCTTTCCAGGACGGACTTGGTCAGTTCCTCGACGAATAGCGGCACGCCGTCGGTACGCTCCACAATCTGCTGGAGAAGCGACGGCGGCAGCACTTTGCCGCCACTGAGGTGACCGACCAGCGTCGCGCGGTCGCGCTGGGAGAGACGGTTGAGCGACAGCGTAGTGACGTGGGGCAGGCCGGCCCAGGGCGGCTGATAGTCGGGCCGCAGCGTGATGACGAGGAGGACCGGGAGCGTTTGCAGCCGCTCGATGGTCAGCGTCAGCAGCTCCACCGATGTCGGATCGGCCCAATGCGCATCCTCGAACAGCATTAACACCGGGCGCAGCCGCGCCAGCGCTGCAAGTTGCGCGATCAGCGCGGCGAGGACGCGCCGGCGCTTACGCTGCGGATCGCGGTCAGCCGGATCGGCTGCCTGCGCGAGCGGCAAGCCTAAGAGTTCGGCCAACGGTTCGATATCCGCGTGGCCGTCGCCCGCCGCCAGCAGCTTTTCAAGCTTGGCGCGCTTGCCGGACGGCGTGTCGTCGCGGGCGAAACCGGCGGCATGTTGAAGCTGCCCGATGATCGGCTGCAATGCGCTGCCCTGGTGATGCGCTTCGCAAAAATAGCGAAGGCAAACGTGCGCCTCATCCTTGACGCCTTCTTCGAGCGCCGCCGTCAGGCGCGATTTGCCGATACCGGCTTCGCCGGCCAGCAGGACGACGCGACCTTCATTCTCCTTGATTTGCTGCCAGCGCCGCCGCAGCAGTTCCATCTCCTCTTCGCGGCCGACAAGCGGCGTTGCGCTCGCCGCACGCAGCGCCTCGAACCGGCCCGCGGTCGTGCGTTCGCGCACCACGCGGAATGCGCTCACCAATTCGTCGAAGCCCTTGAGCCTGGCCGGCTCGATCGCCTCGTATTCGAAGGATTCGCCGGCGAGCCGCCGCGTGGTAGCGGAGATCACGACCGAATTGGGTGCGGCGGCGGATTGCAGTCGTGCCGCCAGATTCGGGGTCTCGCCGACGACTTTGCGTTCCTGCGCGTCGCCAGCGCCGGCAAGCTCGCCGACTACGACCAAACCGGTGGCGACACCGACGCGCACCTGATGGCGGCCGTGCACCGCGAAGCGCTCCTTCATGGCGTCGGCGAGTTCGAGTGCGGCACGCACGGCATTTTCGGCATCAGCCTCATGCGCTTTGGGATAACCGAAATAGACCATCACGCCATCGCCCAGATATTGCGCGACGTAGCCGCCGAACCGGGTGACGATTTCGGCGGCGAGCCGGTGATAAGCGGCGATTACTTCGCGCAGATCCTCGGGGTCAAGCCGAGTGGAGAGCGCGGTCGAGCCGACAAGGTCACAGAACATCACCGTGAGCTGGCGGCGCTCGGCGGATACCGCAGGACGCACTGCGGCCGGCGGCTGAGGGGCGGCCGCAGGTGCGGCCGCTGCTTCGACAAGTTTACTGCCGCATTGCGCACAAAAGCGTGAGCCTGCGGCATTGACGTGGCCGCATGCGGCACAGGCCAAGGCCTGCGGAATGCCGCAGCTGGGGCAAAAGCGGCTGTCGCCGGGAATGTCTTTTCCGCAATTTGCGCAAGCTTTTGTACCGGCCATAGCCGATCATACAGACGCATGCGGGTCGGGAGGAGCGTCACATCGCCGTCACCTCTGTTCGCTATAGTGATGTCTGCGTCGGCACTCGACCTACCGCCGGCTGCGGCCACGACAAGCGGCGACGCCGGAAGAACGCGCGCCGTCCATTCGTGGTCGGTTCCGTGTCCGGTCGAATGTTCCACCGTAGTATTGTCCCATCTCCAACGAAGGCCCGGCCGAGGCCGGGCCTTCGTATTTTCCGTTCGATTACAGCCAATTGGACCCTTGGTGACGTGGGGGCGCGACGCCTGCTATGAAGCCCGCCGATGGCTGGCGACGTCGTTGATCAAGCCCCGCCGTAACACCAGGAGAGGACCTCGATTTGGTTGCGGTCGGCGATGCGACTTTGCCGGAACGACGCTATACCCTGGCGGTCGCCGCCACCATCATCGTTCTCGTCGGCATTCGTCTCCTCTGCGCGGCGATTACCCCACTAAGCTTCGACGAAAGCCTCTATTGGGTGTGGTCAAAGCACATCGCCGGCGGTTATTACGACCATCCGCCGGTCAACCCCATCCTCATTCGGCTTGGCACCACGCTGTTCGGCAATACGCAATTCGGCGTGCGTGTCTTCAATGTCTTGCTCGTCTTGCCCGCGAGCTGGGCGCTTTGGCGGTCCGCCGCCATCCTGTTTAACGACGAGAAGATCGGCGCGACCGCGGCGTTATACTTCAATCTGTCGCTGGTCATGGCGGTGGGTTCGGTGCTGTCGACGCCCGACAATGCTGTCGTCGCCGCGACTACATTTCTGCTGCTGATGCTGGTGCAGCTTTACGCAACCGGACGCGCTGAATGGTGGCTGGCAATCGGCATCGCTTTCGGCGTCGGCATGTTGTCGAAATACTCTTTGATTTTTTTCGCCGTCAGTATCCTCGCCTGGTTGTTATTGGTGCCCGAGTTACGCAAATGGTTGGCGACGCCGTGGCCCTGGGTTTCCGGACTTATCGCACTTGCGGTGTTTTCGCCGACGCTGATCTGGAACGCCGAGCATCATTGGGCTTCAGTTCTCTATCAATACAATCGTCTGGTCGTGCACGAATGGACGTTGCACTATCTCGGTGAGCTAATCCTCACCCAGATCGGATTGACAACGCCGCCGATTTTCGTTCTTGGCTGCATGGGCGTTGCAGCCCTCTTGCGCGGCGAGACTGCGACGTATCCGGCCCGTGTTCTGATCAACGCGATGATTTGGCCGATCGCCCTCTATTTTATCTGGCACACCTTCCATGGACGGGTCGAAGGCAATTGGCCGGAGCCGATGCAACCGGCCTTGGTCATTGCAGCAGCGGTCGCCGCCGAGATGGTGCAATGGAGGGACGGATGGGCGTCAGTCGCGCGCTGGTCGCAGCGGCTCGCCGTTCCAGTCGGTCTGATCTTTGCCGCTGCCATTTATGCGCAAGCGGTATTCGGCGTGCTTCCACTCGGCGCCGTCGATCCGACGGCACGCGCTTTGGGCGCCGGCTGGAAGGAGCTGGCCGTGCAGATGGATGCGGTGCGCAGCCGCCTCCGCGCGCCGATCGTGCTGACCATGGATTATGGTTTGGCCGCATGGCTCGAATTTTATTTGCCGTCGCATCCGCCGGTCGAGCAGATCAACGGACGCATTCGCTACGTCAATGCGCCCGATCCCGATCCCGCGCTTTTTCGCGGCCCGATCATGTATGTTTGTCGCGGCGACTGCGGCGAACTTTCGTTGATCCGCACGCGCTTCACGACAGTAGAGTTTGTGGCAACCCTGACGCGGTCGCGGCGCGGCATTCCGATTCAGGCTTACAGCGTCTACAAATTAACCGGGCCAATCGGTCCCCCGCTCGATCCGCCGTGAATCCATTGACAGCGCAAGCGCTTAATGTAACGGCAAGACGCGCTTAAGCGGGGTGGAGGAGATCTGATCGGTGGCTTTGGACGCGCGCAGTCGACCGGCTCTGTCCATTGTCGCGCCTTGCTTCAACGAGGAGCAGGGCATTGAGGAGTTTCACCGTCGCATGACGGCGGCAGCGCAAGCAGCGGTAGGCTCCGATTACGAATTTGTCTTGTTGAACGATGGATCGACCGATCGCACTTGGGCGATCATGGCCGATCTGGTGCGCCGCGACCCACACGTGGTGGCAATCAATCTTTCGCGCCGTCATGGCCATCAGCTTGCAATCACCGCCGGCCTCTACACTTGTCGCGGCGAGCGTATTTTGACCATTGACGCCGATTTGCAGGATCCACCCGAGTTGCTCGGCGAGATGTGGAGGTTGATGCAGCGTGCCGATGCCGATGTAGTCTATGGCCTTCGCCGCGAGCGGCAGGGCGAAGGCGTGCTCAAGCGCGGCTCGGCGGCGTTGTTCTACCGGCTGATGCGGCGGATCGGCTACGCCGACCTGCCGGTCGATGCCGGTGATTTTCGCCTGATGACGCGCCGCGTACTCGACATTCTCAACAGCATGCCGGAGCAGCATCGTTTCATCCGCGGCATGGTGAGCTGGATAGGGCTTCGTCAGGTGCCGATTGTTTACGATCGCGCCCCGCGCCACGCCGGCGAAAGCAATTATCCGCTGGCGAGAATGATCGGGCTTGCGTTCGACGCGCTGACGTCGTTTTCGATCATGCCGCTGCGGTTGGCGTCCTATCTCGGGCTTGTTCTCGGCGTGTTGAGCATTCTGGCGCTGGGTTACACTTTGGGCAGTTGGGCGCTCGGCCGCGTCGTCGAGGGCTGGACCAGTCTGCTGACTGTGGTGCTGATCCTCGGCTCGACCCAACTCATTTTGTTCGGCCTGCTCGGCGAATATGTCGGGCGCATGTACCTGGAGACGAAACGGCGGCCGCTGTTCGTCATCGATCAGGTGCTCACGCAGGATGGCGCAAGCGCCGACCAGCACGGCGCGGCGCGCGAGCGCGCGACCGTTCCCGGCGACGTATGAAAAATAGCGCAGCTCAGGCCGCGCCAGTTTTTCGCCATGCCCGGCCTTGTTTGTGCTGGGCATCCACGTCTTACGGCATCGATGGAAAGATGTGGATGGCCGGGCGAAAGGGCGTTCACGCCCGCCTTCGACGGGCTATGCCCTGCCATGACAATTAAGGAAAAAGGCCCGGGATTTCTCCCAGGCCTTCGCGTTTTTGTCTGCCGAAAGTGACCTCGGCAAGAAATCCATCCCGCCGCCGCATCGAAGTCGGCCGCTGCCGACTTCGATCACTTCAGGAAGTAGGGTGGCGGCTTCCGATGGACTTCCGTTAGAAGTCCATCCCGCCGCCACCGGGCGGCATGGCCGGCATCGCGTCCTTCTTCTTCGGCAGCTCGGCCACCATTGCCTCCGTCGTGATGAGGAGGCCCGCGACCGAAGACGCGCCCTGGAGAGCTTGGCGCACGACCTTGGTCGGGTCGATGATGCCCTTCTTCACCAGATCCGCGTACTCGGCATTCTGAGCGTCGAAGCCGTAGCCGTAGCTCGAGTTCTCGAGAATCTTGCCGACGATGACGGAACCGTCCTCGCCTGCATTGGTAGCAATCTGACGAGCCGGAGCCTGCAGCGCCTTGCGTACGATCTCGACGCCGTGCTTTTGGTCTTCGTTGTGCGTGCGCACCTTCTTGAGCGCCTCGGTGGCGCGCAAGAGCGCGACGCCGCCGCCCGGAAGAACGCCTTCCTCGACCGCGGCTCGGGTCGCGTGCATCGCGTCATCGACGCGATCCTTGCGCTCCTTCACCTCGACCTCGGTAGCGCCGCCGACGCGGATCACCGCCACGCCGCCAGCGAGTTTGGCAAGCCGCTCTTGCAGCTTCTCGCGGTCGTAGTCGGAGGTGGTCTCTTCGATCTGCGCCTTGATCTGGGTGATGCGGTCCTCGATGTCCTTCTTCTTGCCGGCGCCGTTGACGATCGTGGTGTTCTCCTTGTCGATCATCACTTTCTTGGCTTTGCCAAGCATGGCGAGCGTGACGTTCTCGAGCTTGATTCCGAGATCTTCACTGATCGCCTGGCCGCCGGTGAGAACGGCAATGTCCTGCAACATGGCCTTGCGGCGATCGCCGAAGCCGGGCGCCTTCACCGCCGCGACTTTAAGGCCGCCGCGCAGCTTGTTGACAACGAGAGTGGCCAACGCCTCGCCTTCCACGTCCTCGGCC
>JASHSY010000355.1 GCA_030040825.1 Xanthobacteraceae bacterium | reverse complement strand
CCGTGATTCTGACTGGCGCGGAAGTGGACCAGGTCGCCGGACTTTTGACGCTGCGCGAACGCCAGACTTTTGCGCTGTTTGCAACAGCCGAGACACTCGGCACACTCGCCGCAAACCCGATGCTCAATGTGCTCGGAGACGCGGTGAGCCGTTGCGCCATCGCCCGCGACGCGCCGTTTGCGCTCCCGGGCGGCATGAGCGCCGAATTATTCGCCGTTCCCGGCAAGGTCGCCCTTTATCTCGAAGGCAAGGACCCGGCGCTCACCGCGGAAACCGGCGTCAATGTCGGCATTGAGCTCGGCTACGGCGCCCGGCACCTCGCCTACGTGCCGGGCGCAGCCGCCATGACGGCAGCGTTGCGGGCGCGGCTTGCGCGCGCCGATGTCGTGCTGTTCGACGGCACCTTGTTCACCGACGACGAAATGATCGCGACCGGCACCGGCGACAAGACTGGCCGCCGGATGGGGCACCTGCCGCTTTCCGGCGAGGACGGAACTCTGGCCGCTTTGGCCGGCCTTGGCGGCCGCCGCATCCTGACCCACATCAACAACACCAATCCGATTTTGGTCGAAGGATCGGCGGAACGGCGTAAAGTGGAGCAAGCGGGTTTCGAAGTCGCCTACGACGGGATGGAGATCGCGCTGTGAATGCGTTGAGTGCGGACGAACTCGAAGCGAGCCTGCGCGACATCGGCGCGCGCCGCTATCACCGGCTGCATCCGTTCCACAAGCTTCTGCACGGCGGGGCTTGCAGCAAGGGCCAAGTGCAGGCGTGGGCGCTCAATCGCTACTATTATCAAGCGCAAATTCCGATCAAAGACGCAAGCCTGATCGCGCGCTGCGACGATCCGGCGATCCGCCGCGAATGGCGCAGCCGCCTGGTCGATCACGACGGCGCACGCGAGGGCGAAGGCGGCATCGCGCGCTGGCTTGCGCTCACCGACGGCCTGGGACTCGACCGCGACTACGTCGTTTCACTGCGCGGCCTGTTGCCGACGACGCGTTTTGCCGTCGATGCGTATGTCCGGTTCGTGAGCGAGAAGACATTGCTCGAAGCGATTGCTTCGTCGCTGACCGAGCTGTTTTCGCCGGCGATTATCAGCGAACGCATGGAAGGCATGCTGAAGAATTACGATTTCGTGACGGCTGAAACGTTGGCTTACTTTTCGCAGCGACCGCCGCAAGCCGAACGCGACTCCCGCTTTGCGCTCGATTACGTCAAGACGCATGCTCGCACGCCGGAGACGCAACGCAACGTCATCGCCGCGCTCGAATTCAAATGCGACGTGCTGTGGGCGATGCTGGATGCGCTTTATTACGTCTATGTCGCGCCGAAGCAGGTGCCGCCGGGCGCGTTCGTGCCAAAGGATCACTCGTGAGCGACGCGGCGGCGATTGCTCCGGACGCTCGCCCGCACCTGCCGCGCGGCGTGCGACTGGTGCATAACGAGGCGCAGGGCGGATGGGTCTTGCTCGCACCCGAGCGTGTGTTCAAAGCCGACGCTATCGCCACCGAAGTTCTCAAACGTTGCACCGGCGAAGCGACTTTCGCCGGTATCGTCGACGATCTGGCGAAGAGTTTCGCGGCGCCGCGCGAAAAGATACTCGCCGACGTGACGGCACTGCTGCGCGGACTCGCGGACAAAAAGCTTCTGGACCTGTGACCGCATGGCGAAGAATGGCGAAGCCTTGCACAAGCCGCTCGGCCTGCTGGCCGAACTAACCCATCGCTGCCCGCTTGGCTGTCCGTATTGCTCGAATCCGCTGGCGCTCGATCCGCGGCAAGACGAGCTCGACACGCCGACCTGGGCGCGCGTGTTCACCGAGGCCGCCGGATTAGGCGTGTTGCAGGTGCATCTGTCCGGCGGCGAACCCGGCGCGCGCCGCGACCTTGTCGAGCTGGTGGCGGCGGCGCGTTCCGCCGGCCTCTACAGCAATCTCATTACCTCTGCGGTCGGCATAACAGCGGAAACGCTGCGACGGCTCGCCGATGCCGGGCTCGACCATGTGCAGATTTCGATCCAGGACAGCGAACCGGGGAGCGCCGACCATATCGCCGGCTACGCCGGCGCCTTTGCGCGCAAGCAAGCGCTTGCCAGCGAGGTTGTGCGCCTGAAGATTCCGCTCACGGTCAACGCGGTGATGCACCGCGCCAACATCGACCGGCTCGGCAACATGGTGGCGTTGGCGCTTTCGCTCGGCGCCAGCCGGGTCGAGATCGCGCACGCGCAATATTACGGCTGGGCGCTGAAGAACCGCGCGGCGTTGATGCCAACCGCCGAACAGGTCAAACGCGCGGCCGCCGAGGTCGAGACGCTGCGGACACGCCATCACGGCGAAATTGTCATCGACGCGGTCGTGCCCGATTACCATGCCCGGCTGCCCAAACCCTGCGTCGGCGGCTGGGGCCGCCGCTCGCTCAACGTGACACCGGCCGGACGCGTGCTGCCCTGCCACGCCGCCGAGACTATTCCCGGCCTTGAATTCTGGTCGGTGCGCGAGCATTCGCTGGCCGATATCTG
>JASHSY010000036.1 GCA_030040825.1 Xanthobacteraceae bacterium | reverse complement strand
GCGCGATCGCGAAAAGCGACAGTGAACAGCGCCGCACCGCCGGCATGCGAAACATCGAGCAGCCGCACATCGGCCTGCGGATTTTCGCCGTAAGTGATGATGCGGTGATCGTCGATGCGTCCGACCAGGCTTTGCACCACCGGATGATCCGTGCACATCACCGAAAAGCCGTAGAACGGGACATTCTCGACAAAGGCACGAAACGCATCCTGCACCGCCTCAAAGTTCTTGAAGTAGTCGAGATGCTCGGGGTCGATATTGGTCACGATCGCGATGTCGGCGGGCAGCTTGAGGAAAGTGCCGTCCGACTCGTCGGCTTCGACCACCATCCAGTCCCCGGCACCGAGCCGCCCATTGGTGCCGTAGGCGTTGATGATGCCGCCGTTGATTACAGTCGGATCGAAGCCGGCGGCATCGAGCAGCGCCGCCACCATCGAGGTCGTCGTGGTCTTGCCGTGAGTGCCGGCAATGGCGACGCAGCTTTTGAGCCGCATCAGTTCGGCCAGCATTTCGGCGCGGCGCACCACCGGCAATCGCTGCGCGCGCGCGGCGACCAGCTCCGGATTGTCGGATTTGATTGCCGAAGAGACGACGACGACTTCGGCATTGGCAAGGTTGGTAGCGGCATGGCCGATGGCGATCTTGACGCCCTTTTCGCGCAATCGTTTGACGTTGGCGTTCTCGGCCTGATCGGAGCCCTGCACCCGGTAGCCGAGATTGACCATCACCTCGGCGATGCCGCTCATGCCGATGCCGCCGATGCCGACGAAATGCACCGGGCCGATGTCGAGCGGCAATTTCATGCTATCTCCCTAGTGTCCTGATTCCGAAGTTCGCAAACGCTAGTGGCACCCTCTCACATGTACGAACTTCGGTATCAAAGGGGACACTAGCAAACATACGATTCTAGTGCGGTTTTCGGATTGGAAGTTCCTATACGAGTGTGCGGGCTCAATTGTAGGAACTTCAAATCCACCGCACTAGGCGCGAAGCGAGCAGAACCTACTTGTTTGCGCCGTCCGCCGCCACCTTCAGCACCAGATCGGCAAGCCGGTCGGCGGCATCGAGCCGTCCCACCGATCGCGCAGCTGCCGCCATATCGGCAAGCTGTTGTGGCGCCGCCGCCAGCGCGGCGAGTTCGGTTGCCAGACGGCGGGGAGTAAAATCTTCCTGGAGCAGCCGAATCGCACCGCCTGCATTGGCCAGCACACCGGCATTGGCGAACTGATCCTGATCCAAAGCATGCGGCAGCGGCACCAGGATGGCGGGCCGCCCAATCGCTGAAAGCTCGGCAACGGTGGAGGCGCCGGAACGCGCTACGATTAAATGGCTCATGGCGATACGTGCCGGCAGATCGGGAAAGAAGGTCGCGACTTTCGCCGCCACCGAAAATTCGCGATAGGCGTCGGTTACGCGTTTCAAATCTTCCTCGCGTGCCTGCTGCACAATCGCCAACTGTGCGCGCAGACTGGGTTGGAGCAGACTGACGGCAGCCGGCACGACATCGGCCAGGATTCGCGCGCCCTGGCTGCCGCCGAACACCAGGAGACGCAGCGTGCCGTCCGAGGCCGGGTAAGCGGTCGCGGCCGCCGCAACGACTGCCGGCCGCACCGGATTGCCGGTAAGCGTCGCTTTGGCGGCAAGTTGCGGCGCGTTATCGAACACACCGGGAAACGTTGTGGCGATGGCAGTGACGCGCGGCGCCAGCAAACGATTGGCACGCCCGATCACGGCGTTGGCGTCGTGCACGATGGTCGGCACCCCGCGCCATGCCGCCGCCAAAAGCGGCGGTACGGTCGGATAACCACCGAAGCCGATCACGGCGGCGGGTTTCAGGCGGCCGATCAACGACCAGCTTTGCGCCAACCCGGTACCGAGCGCCGCCACCATTTGGAGCACAGCGAAAAGATCGCGGCCGCGCAACGTCGCGCTCGCAACGACGTGGACAACGTCGTCGGGAAGCGCGCCGCTGTAGCGGGCGGCCCTCCGATCGGTAGCAAGATGAACAGAAATGCCGCGCTCGGCGAGCGCCGCGGCCAGTGCCTCAGCCGGAAACAAATGGCCGCCCGTGCCGCCGGCTGCGACCAGGACGGGCGACCGGCCCGCCGCCTGCGTCACGCCGGGCTCGCGGTCAGCACGACCTCGCCGGCGAGCTTGGCGCGTGGGCGTTCACGGGTCAGCGCGATCAACATTCCCATGCCGTAAGCGAGCGAGATGAGCGACGAACCGCCATAGGAGATGAATGGCAGCGTCATACCCTTGGCCGGCATCAGATGCAGATTGACCGCCATGTTGATCGCCGATTGCAATCCAAACAGAATCGCGAGACCTGCCGCGGCGAAACGGATGAACGAATCGTCGTTGCGCATCGCCTTGACCAAAGCGCGGATGACGATGAACGCGAACAAAGCTACCAGAATAAGGCAAAGCGCGACGCCGAATTCCTCGGCAGCGACCGCGAATACGAAGTCGGTATGGCCCTCGGGCAGGATACGCTTGATGGTGCCTTCGCCGGGACCGCGGCCGAACCAACCGCCGCGAATGAATGACTCGGTCGCGATATCAATGTTGAAGGTGTCGCCCGATGATGGATCGAGGAACCGGTTGATGCGCTGTGCCACGTGGGGAACGGTATAGAACGCCGTGACCAGGCCGACGCCCGCGGTGGCGCCTAGTCCGAGCACCCAGATGAAGCGCATGCCGGCCATATAGAACAGCGCACCCCAAACCAGCGTTATCAGCATGGTCTGCCCGAAGTCGGGCTGCAGCACCAACAGGCTGACGACGATGATCAAGAGCGCCAGGGCAACGGTGTTGGCGGGCATGTCGGGGCGCTTTCCGGATTCGGCGAACAGCCAGGCGATCAGAACGACAAAAGCCGGCTTGAGGAATTCCGACGGCTGAATGTTCACACCCAAAATAATGAGCCACCGCCGTGCACCCTTGATCTCGGGGCCAAAATACGGAGTCGCCGCGACCAGAATGAGACTGACGATAAACACGACAAGCGCGACCTTGCGGAGGTCACGCGGCGACAGGAACGAGGTCGCAACCAGCACCGCCGATGCTGGAATGAGAAACAACACCTGACGATTGACGAAATGGAATGGATCAAGGCCGATGCGCGCGGCGACCGGGGGACTTGCCGCAAGACAGAGTACGATGCCGCCGAGCATCAACGCACCGAGCGCTGCCAAGGTCAGGCGGTCGATTGTCCGCCACCATTCGCTGACCAGCGTCGGTTGCGCGCGCGAAGCCAAAGCCGTTCGCCGTTACGGGCGTCCCTAGCGGAAATCCCCGCTTAGTCCTGGCACCGGGATGGTTTCTAGGAGATTAAGAACCGGATTTTGCCGCTACTTTATGCCGGGCAACGCGCGCACCAGAGCCCGGAAGGCATCGCCACGAATCTCGAAATTCCGATACTGGTCGAACGAGGCGCAGGCCGGCGAAAGCAGCACCACCGGCTCGCCCGTCGACGAGGATCCGGCATCGCGGGCGGCCGACGCCAAGGCCCGGTCAAGCGCGCCATCGATCTCGTGCGGCACCGCAGCGCCAAGCGTAGCGGCGAAATCATTCGCCGCTTCGCCGATCAGATAGGCCTTGCGGATACGTGGAAAGAACGTTCGCAACGATTCGATTCCGCCAGTTTTCGGTTTGCCACCGGCGATCCAGAAAATGTCATCGAAGCATGCAAGCGCCTGCGCCGCAGAATCGGCATTGGTCGCCTTCGAGTCATTGACAAACAGCACCCGCCCGCGCCGACCCACCTCCTCCATGCGATGGGCC
>JASHSY010000354.1 GCA_030040825.1 Xanthobacteraceae bacterium | reverse complement strand
TGAACGCAATTAATTCGTAAGCGGCCGGCGCGTTCATTGTTACCCTCGGGCTCAAGCGCGCCTTAGCTTGTTACGGTCGAAGCGCCGGGTCCGGGAATGGCGCTCGGCGGGCACTTGCCGAGAATGATCATGCCAAGCACCTCATCCTTGGTGACGTGGTCGACCCGCACGGTGCCGACGATACGCCCATTCTTCATCACGCAAATCCGATCCGCCAGATCGAAAACGTCATGGATATCGTGACTCACGAGGAAAATGCCAATGCCGTCGGCCTTGAGCTGCCGGATGATCTCGCTGACCTGCGTCGTCTCTTGCGGCCCGAGCGCGGCCGTCGGCTCGTCCATGATAAGAATTCGTGCATCGAACAGGATTGCCCGCGCGATCGCCACCGATTGGCGTTGGCCGCCGGACAATGCTTTGACCGGATCTTTGAAGCGCGCGAAATGCGGGCTGAGACGTCCCATGACTTCGCGCGCTTTGGCTTCCATCGCGATGTCGTCGAGTGTCCCCCAGCGTGTGTGCAGCTCCCGGCCGAGAAAAAGATTGGCGGCGGTGTCCAGATTGTCGGCGAGCGCAAGCGTTTGATGGATGGTCTCGATACCGTAGGCTTTGGCGTCACGCGGACTGCCGATCGCCGCTTCCTTGCCCCCTATCAGGATAGTTCCCGCGTAATGCTGATAAGCGCCGGAGAGGATCTTGACCAAGGTCGACTTGCCGGCGCCGTTGTGACCGACTAGCGCCGTTACCTCGGCGCTGTGGAGGTCGATCGATGCTCGGTCGACGGCATGAATCCCGCCGAACGAGATCGCAATGTCTCGCATCGTGACGAGAGCGGCGCGCGCTTGATCCATCGGTCTACGCCCGCCGCCGATAGGCGCTGTCGAGCCAGGCGGCGACCACGAGAACGGCGCCGACAACGATGCTTTGCACCGGCGTATCGACACCAAGAAGGATCATGCCCGACTGAAGCGACTGCATAAGCACGGCGCCGAGCATCGCACCTGCGATCGTTCCAGCGCCGCCAGCCAGCGAAGTGCCGCCGATGACGGTTGCGGCAATCACCAGGAGCTCGGCAAGCGTGCCTTCCGAATTCGTCGCCGCGTTGAGGCGAGCGATCGATATCGCTCCGCTGACCGCGGCTAAAAACCCCATCAGCATAAAGACTTTGACGACGACCCAGCGGGTATCGATGCCGGCAAGCACGGCCGCTTCCGGATTGCCGCCGATGGCATAAACGTAGCGGCCGAAGCGGGTTCGTGTCGCGAGAAAGGTCATCACCACGCCGGCGCCAATCGCGATCAGTACCGGAATGGCGATGCCATGCGCGATGAATAGGCCACCTGCCGGCAGCGATATCCGGTTCGCTTCCGCGAAGCGGCGAACGCTGCCGATCGGCCATGGATAAGCATTGACGACCGCGATTGCAGCGAGGATGAACGCACAGGCGGTCGCGCCAAGAAATATTTCGGCAGCTAAAGGCCGCAACGGGAAACGAAACTTCCTGCGCCGGGCGCGACCGCTCGCCATGACCGCGACCACCGCGCAGCAAGCGAGCGCGCCGATGATCCAGCTCCAGTCGGCGCCGATCGAGCCTTCTGGACCACCGCCCATCAGCCTGAACCTTGCATCGAGTGGCGCGATAGTTTGACCGCTGGTTATCCACCACGCCGCCCCGCGCCACACCAACAGGCCGCCAAGTGTGACGATGAACGAGGGAACGCCAAGGTAAGCGACCACAAACCCTTGCAGACCGCCAAGGATAACGCCGAGGCACAAACCGATCGCCAGCGCTGCCGCCCACGTCGCCGGATGTTCGAAGCCCAAAAGTTTCGGAGCGAGATCGGTCTGGACTACACCCATCACCATTCCAATAAACCCAAGCATCGATCCAATCGACAGATCGATGTTCCGCGTCACGATGACGAGCACCATGCCGGTCGCCATGATGGCGACGGACGCCGACTGCACCGATAGGTTCCACAAATTGCGCGGTGTCAGGAACAAACCGCCTGACAGCAGATGAAAACCGATCCAGATCAACGCCAACGCGCCGATCATACCGAGCATGCGCGTATCGAGTTCGGTGGCTTTGAGAAAGCGGGCGGCGGGCGAATTCGATTGAACCATGGTCGCGTCGCGACTAGTCGCAAACCTTGATCGCGCCGTTCTTCACTCCCTGACAGACCTCGTCCTTCCTGATCCAGCCTGCATTGATGACGACGTCGAGGTTATCCTTGGTGATCGCGATTGGCCTCAGGAATAGTGAATTCATTTCGATTTTCTTCGGGCCACCGGCGAACTTCACGGCGCCGGCAACCTCGCTTACCGTCTTGCCATCCGCAAGCTGTGCGGCGATTTCGACCGCCTTCCTGCCAAGCTCGCGGGCGTCCTTCCACACCGACAGCGTCTGCGTACCGAGCGCGATGCGGTTGAGTGCGGCGTGATCGCCGTCCTGGCCTGAAACCGGAACCGCTCCGGCCATGCCCTGCGCCGCCAGTGCGGCGATCGCGCCGCCGGCGGTGCCGTCGTTCGAGGCAACGACGGCATCGACTTTGTTGTCGTTCTTGGTCAGGATCTGCTCCATGTTCCGCTGGGCGTTGGCCGGCAGCCAGCCGTCGGTATAGGCCTCGCCGACATTCCTGATCTTGCCCGCCTCGATTGGCGCTTTCAGCACCTCCATTTGGCCGGCAAATAGAAAGTCGGCATTCGGGTCGGCCGAAGATCCTTTGATGAAGGCGTAATTGCCGGTCGGAGCCAGCGCGAACACACCGCGCGCCTGCATGCGCCCAACTTCCTTGTTGTCGAAGGTGATATAGAAGGCGCGCGGATTCTCGATGAGCCGATCATAACCGATCACTGGAATCCCTTCGTCGATCGCCTTTTGCACCGCCGGCTCAATAGCGGCGGAATCCTGCGCCAGCACGATCAGCACGTTGGCGCCCTGCCCGATCAGGCTTTCAATATCGGTCAATTGCTTCTGCGCAGACGATTGCGCGTCAGCGGCGACATATTTATCGCCGGCGGCCGCGATCGCGGCTTTCATTGCCGCTTCGTCGGTCTTCCACCGCTCTTCCTGGAAGTTTGACCAGGAAACGCCAATGATCTTGCCTTTGGCAAGGGCATCGGTGGCGAGCGAAAACAACAAAGTGCCGGCCAACAG
>JASHSY010000035.1 GCA_030040825.1 Xanthobacteraceae bacterium | reverse complement strand
TGCACCTTCGGCCCGAGATCGCCCGACCAACGGCAAATCGGATAAACTTTCAAAATCTGGAAGCGGCCGGTGTCGTCCTGCTTCCAGACTTCGAGTTCAGACTCTTCTTTGAAGATGCGCACCAGGATCGGGGAATCCTTGGGCATATGTTTCTGTTCGAGCAATGACACCATCTGCGGCGACAATTCTTTCATCGCACGCGTGGGCAGCTCGTAGGAATCTTCGCCGAAACAACCGGCGAGCGTCAGGCCAGCGGCGACAACAGCCGATAGCGTCAACGCTCGGCGCAGGCTGGCGCGGTTCAAACCGAAACTCCCCGACTGATGGACGGTCCCCGTACCATCGTTCGTCAATCGTTATCCTTCCAAAGTGGCTTTCGCAAGCCGACGCGTCTGCTGCTCAGAATGAGGACCATGGCGGTCCTGAACTTAAGGTAAATTTCCGCAAATTTACCAGCCAAAACCAATATTTATCCGGATACGCCCCCTGCGCGCGGGGGCCCGTCAACGGGGGATCAATCCAGGCATGAATGTGGCGGGCGAAAACTAACCGGGAGCCCCCCATCGCCTTAGCCCAGAGTCTTGCCAATCGCCATGAATTTCTCCCGCCGCAGGCGCACGATCGTCGCAGGATCGAGGCCGTGCAATTCGGCGAGCGCCGCGCCGATTGCCTCACCGGTAGCGGCGATCGTGGCGGTTGGGTCGCGATGTGCTCCACCGGTTGGTTCCGCGACCACAGTGTCGACGACCCCGAAGCGAACGAGGTCCTGGGCGGTGATTTTCATGCTCGAAGCCGCCTCCTGCGCCTTGGTGGTGTCGCGCCATAAGATCGAGGCCGCGCCTTCCGGCGAGATCACGCTGTAGACCGCGTGCTCGAGCATGATGACGCGGTTGGCAGTCGCAATCGCGATCGCGCCGCCTGAACCGCCTTCACCGATGACCGCCGCCACGTTCGGAACGCCGATGCGCAGGCACGCTTCGGTCGAGCGAGCGATCGCTTCGGCTTGGCCGCGTTCTTCGGCGCCGATGCCGGGATAGGCGCCCGCGGTATCGATCAGCGCGATCACCGGAATTTCGAAATGGTCGGCCATATCCATCAACCGGACCGCCTTGCGATAGCCTTCTGGCCGAGCCATGCCGAAATTGTGCTTGAGGCGACTATCGGTGTCGGAGCCTTTTTCCTGGCCGATCAGGCAAACGCTCTCGCCGCCGAAGCGGCCGAAACCGCCGACGATGGCCGCGTCTTCGCCGTAAGTGCGGTCGCCGGCCAAGGGAGCAAAATCGGTGATCAGTTGGGCGATGTAATCGAGGCAATGCGGCCGCTGCGGATGCCGCGCGACCTGCGTCTTTTGCCACGGTGTTAGGCCTGCATAGAGTTCCTTGAGCGCTTGATCGGCCTTGCTTTCGATTCGGTTGATTTCTTCGCCGATAGCGATAGCGTCGTCGCCGGTTTGCAGCGCGCGCATTTCCTCGATCTTGGCCTCGAGCTCGGCCACCGGTTTTTCAAAGTCGAGATAGGAGCGCATCACGCAATCATACCGAAATTTTATCAATCAATTATTCACGTCGCCTAACGGGTGCAAATCGCGCACAAGGCTTTTCAAGCGCTCCTCTAGAACGTGTGTATAGATTTGCGTGGTTGAAATGTCGGCATGGCCGAGCAGGGTCTGTACGACGCGCAGATCGGCGCCGTTGTGCAGGAGATGGCTGGCGAAAGCGTGGCGTAATACATGCGGGCTCAACTGCGCCGGGCGCAATCCGGCGGTAGCCGCAAGCGCTTTGAGCTCGCGGGCGAAGTGCTGGCGGGTAAGGTGACCCGCCTCGCCGAAGGAGGGGAATAGCCATTTCGAGCCGGCGCCGCCGGGCCCGCGCATCAGCGCGAGTTGCGCCAGGTAGTCGGCCATGGCGCGCTTGGCGGCATTGTTGAGCGGAACAAGCCGTTCCTTGTTGCCCTTGCCGCGCACGACGATGACGCGTGCATCGCGCTGTGCCGCGGATACCGGCAGAGCTACGAGTTCTGAAACGCGAAGCCCGGTGGCATAGAGAAGCTCGACCAAGCAGGCGAGTCGCGCCGCGCGCAGCCGCGTGGCGGGTGCGGCTCTCGGATCGGTCCGGCCCGCCGCCTTGAGCAGGCGGTCCACTTCAGCCAGCGTCAGCGTTTTCGGCAATGCGCGGACGCGTTTCGGACCTTGCAGCACGGCGGCCGGATCGTCCCGGCGCCGGCCTTCGATATAAAGAAAGCGATAGAGCTGGCGGATCGTCGAAAGTTTGCGAGCGACTGTCGCTGCCTGCATGCCACGCCGCGTCAAGTCGCCGAGATAGCCGCGCAAGTCGTCCGTGGCGGCCGTCGCCACCGAGCGCCGGGCAACGGCGAGATAAGCGGTGAAATCGGCAAGGTCGCGGGTATAGGCGGCAAGCGTGTTCTTCTCGGCGCCGCGTTCGGCCGCCAGCATGTCGAGGAACAGGGCCGTGAGCCGAAGGTCCGACGGTTTAGCTGCGCGCGCGGTTGCTTGAGCCATCTTGCCGGCCATTGGCGGCGCCCTCAGCGGTTCTTGAAGAATTTATCGGGCGGGATCGTGACCGAAATCTCGCGCGGCTTCGGTTGCACGAAATGCGCGAGTGCGTACAGCCCGCCATAAATAAACGCGCAGATCAGGGCGACCACGGCGAGAAAGCGAAGCAAGCTTGGCATTGTTAGGCGCTCGCGCTCATCCGATTGGTGCTGATGAACCGGAGCGAGTACGATCATGTTCGGTTTGGCCTGGCAAGTCGCACCGTACGATGCTAGGGGCCTTTCGGCGCGCCGCGATGCCGGGTATGGAATTTTCTTAAATGGCTGATATTACAGTCGAAAATGATGCCGAGGCGGCCGCAATTCTGGCCGGGCTGGAAAGCCGGTCGCTGGTGCTCGTCGGCATGATGGGGGTCGGCAAATCGTCGGTGGGCCGCAGGCTTGCCGGGCGGCTGGGAATACCGTTCGTCGATGCCGACAGCGAGATCGAGAAAGCCGCCGGCATGAGCATTGCCGACATTTTCGCCCGCCATGGTGAGCCCGATTTCCGCAGCGGCGAGGCGCGTGTGATTGCGCGGCTTCTGCAAGGCGGCCCGCAAGTGCTGGCCACCGGCGGGGGCGCATTCATGAATCCGAGTACGCGTAATGCCGTTCGCGCAAAGGGGATTTCGATCTGGCTTAAGGCCGAGCTTGACGTGCTGCTGCGGCGCATCAGCAAACGACGCAACGAACGGCCTTTGCTACAGGGTGGCGATCCGGAGGAGACGTTGCGCGGGTTACTCGCCGAGCGCGAGCCGACCTACGGACTTGCCGATCTCACTGTGCAATCGAGAGACGTATCGCACGAAGCCGTCGTCGCCGACATCATGACAGCGCTCGTGGCGTTTCTTGGCGCGTCGCGGGGTGGGGCCGGCGCATGACCGTACCGCTCCATGCCGCTCCTGCGACCGTCAAGGTCGCACTCGGCGACCGCAGCTACGACATCGTTATCGGGCGCGGCTTGATCGCGTCGTTTGGCGCGCGCATCGTTGCGCTCCGTCCGCGCGCCAAGGTCGCCATCGTCACCGATGAAAATGTTGCCCGCCATCATCTTTCCGCCGTTGAAGCCGCGTTGGCGGATGCCGGTGTCGCCGTCAGCCGCGTCACCGTTCCGGCCGGGGAAGGCTCGAAGAGTTTTCGCCTGTTCGAGCAGGTTGCCGAATCCATCATCGCGGCGCGGATCGAGCGCGGCGATCTGATCGTCGCGCTCGGCGGTGGTGTGGTTGGCGATCTTGCCGGCTTCGTCGCATCGGCGGTACGGCGCGGGCTCGATTACGTTCAGGTGCCAACCACGCTGCTGGCCCAAGTCGATTCCTCGGTCGGCGGCAAGACTGCGATCAATTCCACGCACGGCAAAAATCTGATCGGCGCGTTCCATCAGCCGATCCTGGTCGTTGCCGACACCGTGACGCTCGATACGTTGCCGCCGCGCGAATTCCGCGCCGGTTATGCCGAGGTCGCCAAATATGCGCTGCTCGGCGACGCCGCTTTTTTCTCTTGGCTGGAAGCGAACTGGCGCGACGTGTTCGCCGGTGGAAAATCGTCCGGAAGTTCCGCGCGCGAGCACGCCATCGCGGTGAGTTGCCGGGGCAAGGCGGCGATTGTCGCGCGCGACGAGCGCGAAACCGGCGAGCGGGCGTTACTTAATCTTGGACACACTTTCGGCCACGCGTTGGAGGCGGCATGCGGGTTTTCCGATCGGCTGCTGCATGGCGAGGCGGTTTCCGCCGGCATGGCGCTCGCCTTCGGCTTTTCCGCCCGGCAGGGGCTGATCCCTGCCGTCGAAGCGGAGCGCGCCGTCCGTCATCTGGCGGAGGTCGGCTTGCCGACAACGCTGCAGGACATTCCCGGCGGCCCGCCGGGCGTCGAGGCGCTGATGGAGCTGATCGCGCAGGACAAGAAAGTGAAGCGCGGAATGCTTACATTTATCCTGGTGCGCGGGATCGGCGCCGCGTTCGTCGAGGCCGGCGTCGACCAGCATGACGTGCGCGCGTTCTTGAGCGAGAAACTTGCGGCAAAATGACGATTTACGACTGGCTGGCCGTTGCTGCGATCCTGCTGTGTCTGGTGCTGTCGGCGTTCTTCTCCGCCAGCGAGACGGCGCTGACCGCATCGTCGCGCGCCGCAATGATGCGGCTGGACAAACAGGGCAATAAGGACGCCACCATCGTCAATCGCTTGCTGGCGATGCGCGAGCGGCTGCTCGGCGTGCTGCTGTTCGGCAACAACTTGACCAACATCGCCGCCTCGACATTGGCGACCGGCTTGTTGCTCGCGTTCTTCGGGCACGTCGGCGTCATCTATGCCACTGTGGCGATGACGTTGGTGATCTTCATCCTCGTCGAAGTTCTGCCCAAGACCGCGGCTTTCAACATGCCCGATCGCATGGCGCTGACGGTCGCTCAACCGGTCGACCGGCTGGTGCGCTGGTTTTCGCCTTTCCTGCGCGTGGTCGAATGGCTCGTCCGCATGATCCTTCGCCTGCTCGGCATGCCGGTCGGCAAGCTGCAATCGATTCTCACGCCGCGCGAGGAACTGCGCGGCGCTGTCGATCTCATGCACCGCGCCGGCGTGGTGGAAAAACTCGACCGCGACATGATGGGCGGCTTGCTCGATCTGCGCGAGCTGATCGTGTCGGACGTTATGATCCATCGCACCAAAATGGTGATGCTCGATGCCGATCTTCCGGCGCACGAGATTATCGATGCCGTCCTGTCCGCCTCGGTGACGCGGCTGCCGCTATGGCGCGGCTCGCCCGACAATATCATCGGCATCTTGCACGCTAAGGAGGTGCTGCGCGCGTTGCACGCGGCGGGCGGTGCTGCCGCCAAAATCCACATCGCGGAATTGATCCGGCCTGCCTGGTTCGTGCCGGACACCACGCCACTCTACGAGCAACTCAAGGCGTTCCGTCATCGCAAGACTCCGTTCGCACTGGTGGTGGACGAATATGGCGAGCTTGAGGGTTTGGTGACGCTGGAGGATATCGTCGAAGAGATCGTCGGCGACATCAGCGATGAGCACGATATTGCGGTACCCGGCGTACGCATGCTGGCGGACGGCTCAGTCAACGTTGACGGCGCCGTGCCGGTACGCGATCTCAACCGGGCGATGGACTGGAGCATTCCCGACGACGAAGCCACCACCATCGCCGGCGTGGTGATCCACGAGGCGCGCTCGATTCCGGAGCCGGGACAAAGCTTCACCTTTCACGGTTTCCGCTTCGAGGTGCTGCGAAAAACCCGCAACCGCATCACCGCGCTGCGGGTGACGCCGCTCATCCGCAAGATTGCCGCGACGGCGAAGGCAAGCTAGCGGGCACCTGTGCGCTTTGCGAAACGCGGACTGGGTCCGCATTTTGCATAAACAAACCGGAGATCCGCGCATGAACGAGCGGACCAAGATCGTCCCGCTATCGACGCCGGCATCGCCGATCGATGCGGGCGTGCGCATCGGCCACGTGCATCTTACGGCCGATGGCAAGCTTGCATTGTTCACGCGCCGGCTCGATTTGAAGACTCTGCTCGCCGCTGCTCCAGAGCCGGCGAACAATCCGACGCCGGAAACGGTGCGCGATCCGCAGATCGTCTTAATTAGTTCTCGTCCGGGGCTTGCGCATGAATGGCAAGCGCATGCACGTCGCCCGAGAGCTCGGCGGCGAGGGCTTGGTTAATCATGCGATGGCGCTCGACCCGGCTCTTTCCCCGGAACGCTTCCGATACGATATAAAGCCGGAAATGAGTCTCGCCGCCCGGGCGATGTCCGGCGTGGCCTTCGTGGCGATACGATTCGTCCTCGACGCGAAGGCTTTCCGGCGCGAAAGCGTTGCGCAACTTTTCTGTGATGAGATCCTGTCTTCGCATGGCTTTATTTACACCGCGCGCTTTTGCCGCCTGTCAAGTCTTGAAGGTTTGATCGACGCGCCCTCATAATCGCAGCGATGACAGCGAATTCGCCATTATTTGATCGCATCCGGGTCAAGCCTGATCAGGATCGGACCCTCAAAGCCGAGCTTCCCGGCTGCCAGTGGCCGCGTTGCGATGCAGCGGCAACCCATCGCGCGCCGAAGGGCCGGTTGCGCGCATCGGAATATTGGCAGTTCTGCCTTGAGCACGTGCGCGAGTACAACAATTCATACAATTTCTTCGCCGGCATGAGCGAAGATGCGATCGCCAAATATCAGAAAGAGGACGTTACCGGCCATCGGCCGACCTGGAAGATGGGTTCGATCGGCGGTGTGGGGGGCCGCCGCGGCAAATCGCGCCGTGGTGGCAGCCAATTCCGAGGCCCCGGCTGGGCGGCCGAGGATCCCTTCAACCTGTTCGAAGGCATGGCTGCCGGGCGGACGGGGCAGGCGCGACCGGCTGCAGAGGGCCGCAAAATCCTCAACGCCCAGCGCCGGGCGCTGGACGTGCTTGGGCTTGAAGGCGAGGCGGGGCGCGCCGATATCAAGGCTAGATTCAAAGTCTTGGTGAAGCGGCATCATCCGGACGCCAATGGGGGCGACCGCGGGTCCGAGGAACGGCTGCGGGAAATCATCCAGGCCTATAACTACCTGAAGTCGGCCGGGTTCTGCTAAAGCCACACGGGCCGCTAGTGGCTTTCGCGCCCCGGTGCGCTTCTGCTAAATTTGGAGCGTTATCCGACCGCCGGTGGAGGGCTAATTCGCGTACCTCGGTACGTTCCGGGGTCACGGAGGTTCAATGTCGCTCGCAACTGAAGCTGCTCCTGCCCTACCGGACATGAAGGTCTCGATACGGCAGGTATTTGGAATCGACAGCGATCTGGAGGTTCCGGCCTATTCCGCGCCGAACGAGCATGTCCCGGACGTCGATGCCGACTACCGTTTCGATAAGCCGACCACTCTCGCCATCCTTGCGGGTTTTGCCCGCAATCGCCGCGTCATCGTCACCGGCTATCACGGCACCGGCAAATCCACCCACATCGAGCAGGTGGCCGCGCGACTAAATTGGCCGTGCGTGCGCGTCAATCTCGACAGCCACATCAGCCGCGTCGATCTAATCGGCAAGGATGCGATCGTTATCCGCGACGGCATGCAGGTTACCGAATTCCGCGACGGCATTCTGCCGTGGGCGCTACAAAACAACGTCGCGCTTTGTTTCGACGAATACGATGCGGGCCGGCCGGACGTGATGTTTGTGATTCAGCGGGTTCTGGAATCATCGGGCCGGCTTACGCTTCTCGACCAGAACAAGGTGATTAAGCCGCATCCGGCATTCCGTCTGTTCGCCACCGCCAATACGGTCGGCTTGGGGGACACGTCCGGCCTCTATCACGGCACCCAGCAGATCAATCAGGGCCAGATGGACCGCTGGTCGATCGTCACGACGCTGAACTATCTGCCGCACGACAACGAGGTCGATATCGTCCTCGCCAAAGCCAAGCACTATCGCAGCGATCAGGGACGCGACATTGTTTCAAAAATGGTGCGCGTCGCCGATCTGACCCGCAACGCGTTCATGAACGGCGACATCTCCACCGTCATGAGCCCGCGCACGGTCATCATTTGGGCGGAGAACGCCGAAATTTTTGGCGACATCGGTTTTGCGTTCCGGCTCACCTTCGTCAACAAATGTGACGAGCTCGAACGCGCGCTGGTGGCGGAATTCTATCAGCGCTGCTTCGGACAGGAATTGCCGGAAAGCGCGGTGAATGTGGCGCTGAGTTAAAGCCGTCTCGGCGGCGACCATGGTTTCCAATATCAAACCCAAGAATCCGGCGAAGGAAGCGCCGACCGAACCGTTCAAACGGGCGGTCGGCGTATGCGTGCGTGCAATCGCCGGGAGAAACGACATCGAGGTCGCCTTCGCCGCCGAGCGTCCCGGGCTCGCCGCTAACAAGGTCAGATTGCCTGAGCCGCCGCGCCGCCTCAACGAGCGGGAAGCCGCGATCGTGCGCGGCCACGCCGATTCGATTGCACTGCGGCTGGCTTGCCACGATCCCGGCGTACATCGCAAGCTGGTACCCGGCGGCCAGCAGGCCCGCGCGGTATTCGAGGCGGTCGAGCAGGCCCGCGTCGAAGCCATCGGTTCGCGGCGCATGGGCGGGGTGAGGAAAAATCTCGCCGCCATGCTCGACGACCGCTTCCATCGCGGCAAATATGACGAGATTACCGACCGCGCCGACGCTCCGATCGAGGACGCGATTGCCATGATCGTGCGCGAGCGGCTGACCGGGGAAGTGCCGCCGGCTGCCGCGCGCAAGCTGGTCGATCTGTGGCGGCCGCTGATTGAAGATCGCGCCGGCCGTAATCTCGACCGCCTGGAACGCGTACTCACCGATCAGCGGCGGTTCGGCGACGTCGTTCACGATCTGCTCGATTGCCTCGACATGGGCGAGGATCGTTCCAGCCAATCTGAGGAAGAGGAAGGCGAGCAGGGTGAGGAGCAGAACCGCAGCGAAGAATCGGGCCGCGATGGCGAGGCTTCCGATTCTGCCGACAACGAGCGGATGAATCTGGAAGAGGCCGAAGCGTCCTCCGAGGAAATGTCGGATGCCGCGGCGGAGGCGATCGACGCGCCGGCGGCCGATATGGCCGACGATGCCGAGATGGGGGATTCGGAAACGCCGGCCGAGCCGTGGCGGCCGCGCCAAAGCCGCAACGAACCGCGCGGCCCGGACTACCGACCGTTCACCGCCAAATTTGACGAGGTGATCGGCGCAGAAAATCTTTGCGATCCGGAAGAGCTCGAGCGTCTGCGCAGCTATCTCGACAAGCAGCTTTCGCATCTGCAGGGCGTGGTGGCGCGTCTGGCAAATCGTCTGCAGCGGCTTTTGCTGGCGCAGCAGAACCGGGCCTGGGAATTC
>JASHSY010000353.1 GCA_030040825.1 Xanthobacteraceae bacterium | reverse complement strand
GCGCCCCCCGCCGGGCCCGATGAGCTTTTAAACGGCTGAATTGTTCGATTTTTTTCGCCACTATAGTTGCATCGCGCCGATGAGTTGCTAGGCTCGCCGCCGATTCAGGGGTGGCGGGGCCAATCAACCCGAGGAGCATCAATGGTACGCAAGCTCGTCGCGTTCGCAGCGATTCTGTCGCTCGCTTTGCCAACTTTGGCAATGGCGGAGGAACATCATCCGCAAGGTAAGCCGCCGCCTGGAGCACACGGACCACCGGCGCACGGACCGGCGGTGCGGGTGGTACCGCATGGGCCGCCGGGAACACATCCCAATTTTGCCGGCCCGCGTGGGCCCGGACCGGGCGCGCAATTCAGCTATCGCGGTCATAATTTTAATCGGATGCATGTGGCGCCGTTCGTCTACCCGCATGGGTGGGGCTACCGGCGCTGGGGCATCGGCATGATCCTGCCGCCGCTCTTTTTGGTGCCGGCTTACTATTATGCCGATTGGGCGGCGATGGGGTTGCCGCCGCCCGAGCCTGGTTTCCAGTGGGTGCGTTACGGACCCGATCTCTTGCTGGTCAATGTGACGACCGGTCAGGTCGTCGATGTGATCTACGGCGCTTTCTACTGAGCAGCCGCGATCATTGCTGCAAACACGAGGCGAGGCGCTCCCGGTTGGAGCGCCTCGTTTGTTTTGGCCGCGGCGGTTTAAGCCGATCCGAACAATTCTAACGGATTGCGAAAATCAATTTTTGAAAGTTTGAGCGATATTGCCCCGGTCGTGCGTCGTCCAGCCGCGCCGATCCTGGAAACGCCCATGTTGAAGTTTTGGGGAAACTGCTGCGAGGCGGTGCGCTTCACTTGCGAGGCGCAGGCCGTCATCTCGGCGCGTCTGATGCTGTTTGCGTCAAACGATCCGCAGGCCGCGGTCGAGGCTGGCCGCATGATTGCCGAGAAGATGGTTGCATTCGCCGACGTGCAGGCCGCCGCCGAGCGCGCCTTGGCGCGTGGACGCGGTGTCTATGAAGCCGCTGAGGAAGCCTACCAGCCCCTGCGCCGTCAGGTGCACGCCAATAGCAGGCGGCTGTTGGCGACCGCGCATTAAACGGCGCACCGCGGTTGCGGCTCAGCGCGGGTTGATCGGCCGGTTCTCGGTCCAATCCCAGGTGCCGTTGTCGCGATCGCGCACGGCCGCTTTCCAGCCCGCTGTTTCCGCCCGCTTCTTGAAGTTCAGGCCTTCGGGCGAGTGACGAGTGATGCCGTCGAATACGGTGGCGATAAGCTGCGTGGTATGCAGTCCCATCGCTTCGATCGCCTGGTTGACGACGAGCTTCTGCATCATCAACTGATTCACCGGCACGGTCGCCATGCGCTGCGCCAGCCCTTCGACCTCGGCGTCGAGCTCCTCCGGTGGCACCGCTTTCAGCACCAGTCCGAGCTTCTCGGCTTCCGCGCCGGTGATCTTGTCGCCGGTCAACACCATGCGTTTTGCTCGCTCCGCGCCCATGCGATAGACCCACATGGCGGTGGTCGGGCAGCCCCAGACCCGCGTCGGCATGTAGCCGATCTGCGCGTCGGTACTCATGACAATGAGATCCGCACAGAGCGCGATGTCGGAACCGCCGGCAACCGCATAGCCGTGGACTTTGCAAATCACCGGCCGGTGCGAACGCCACAGGCTCATGAACAGCTCGGTGTTGCGCATCATAAACGCGTAGTCCTTCATCGGGTCCCACGGCATATCCTGAGTGATGTTGTTGCCGGTGCCGCCGCTTGCTTCCGCGTAATAGGCGAGGTCGTAGCCGGCGCAAAAAGCTTTGCCGGCCCCAGCGAGCACGATGACATGAACGCCGGCGTCGGCATTGGCGCGCGCTACGGAATCGGCGAGTTCGACCGGCAGTTCGTCGTCAATGGCGTTCATCACCTGCGGCCGGTTCAGCGTGATGCGCCCGATCCTGCCGTCTTTCTCGTAAATCACCTTGGGCATCGGCGTCTCCTGTTATTCCGTGCGAGGCTTCGTTATCGACGGACGCTACCGGACGCGGCGCATGGAATTCTCGCTGCATGAAGCTGGCGGTGAGGCAGGCTAACGGCGCGGTAGCAACAAAGTTAAAGCGCATCGCTCATCAGCCTTGCAATGCCGCAAGCGCGGCGGGCGCAACCTTGTCACCCCATTCCTGCACGAAATGGCCGGCCTGGGCGAATTCGAGCGGTGGCGGGCAGCCTTTGATGTCGCGGTGAAGCGCACGCATCACCGGCGGACCGAGCACTGGATCGGTCATGCCAATCGCCATGACGCTTCGGCCTCGCCAATCGTTGCGCCAGAATTGCCGCGCGGCGCGGCCGATGGCAGCGCCGTCGCTGTCGGGAAATTCCGGCACCAGCTTGGGAAACTGCCGGACGCCGGCCTTGAAGCGCGCGTCCGGACAGGGCGCCTCATAAGCTGCCACTTCCGCCGGCGTCAGATGCGGACAGGTTTGTTTCATCAACTTGCCGATCGCCATGTCCGGGTGGCTGTTGGAGAATGCGCGCCAATCGAGAAAGCCCTTGCTGAGCGGAACGTCACCGGTCGGTAGCGCCGTATTCATGACAATCAGGCGTCGAAAACGCTCGGGCATTTCCATCGGCAGCGTCAGGCCAAGCAAACCACCCCAATCCTGCACGACCAGGGTTATGTCCTCGAGGTCAAGGATGCGAACGAAGGCGAGCAGACTGTCGCGATGGAAATTGAAAGTGTAGACGCCGTCTTCCGTGGGTTTGTCGGAGCGGCCGAAACCGAAATAATCCGGCGCGACAACACGACCGCCGGCCGCAAGAAAATGCGGGATCATGCGGCGGAACAGGTAACTCCAGGTCGGCTCGCCGTGCAGACAAAGAAAGACCGGCGCGTTTGTCGGCCCCTCGTCGAGATAAGCCATCGACAATCCCGAGTAACCTCGCAGATCGGCGCGGCTGTGCGCTCGCCAGGCAAAGCCGGGCAGATCGGCAAAGCGCTCCGGCGGCGTTTTCAGGATGTCGGTCATTTGTAAAGATGATCCCGAGCCGCCTAAATGATCGCCGATTGCCGCGTCGCCGTAAAGTTGACGACTCCGGTCAGTGGTAGCAGCAACGAACGACGGCCGCCCGTCGTCCGGGCGGCCGTTTTACGTGGCGGAGACAAGCGGTCGAGGTTTAGCTCCACCTGATCGCGATGGCGTTGCCGATCGGCAGCGGCCGCGTGCGCACGCGGTTGCCGTCATTGCCCGATTGAATAATCCACTTGCCATTCTCCTGGCCGACGATCTTGCCGACGTGGTGCGCCCACACAACCACTGCGCCGATGCCAGGCGGGCCGGCATGTCCCCAATGCGCCCAGTTGCGGGCCAGATTGTACTCCGGCCCCGGATCGCTACCGACCAGCTGGCGCATTTCCCAGCCGCACCAGGCGCGCGGCCGGCCGCCGTAGCCAGCGCTTGCTGCGTGCCGACTGGAGTGGAACTCTGAGGCAGCGGTCCAAGCCGCGCCCGTCCAAGACGGATCACTCCGAGACGCGCCAGTCCATGACGCGCCAGTCCATGACGCGCCCCAGGAGTCTGCTGCCGCCGGCGCCGAATCAAAATATCGCGGCGCGTGTGCGGCGCTATGCCAATGATAATGTCCGCGTGCATGCGCGGATTGCGAAAATACCGATAGGGCCGCAACCGCGGCCAGTAACGTCATCGCTTTCATCCAAGAGGTCCCCGTGTTGTTGACGATGCATTTTGTTTTCCACCCCAGACGAAAACTCGCCCAAACCGTGAAGTTTGGACGAGGCTTTTACCAACAAAAGCGCCTCGCTGAACGGCGAGGCGCGCGATGGTCATAGCATCCTGATGATTCTTTGAGTGTCCCAATTTTGCATGGCAAGTATTTATTTGGTGGCAGAAGTGATCAAATTTTGGTCACTTTTGGTCCGATCGCGCGCGTCACGTGCTTTTGTTGATTCTTTGAACGCCCGCGCCGCTTTTTTGTTGAAAAAAAGGCAAGTCGAATTGATTTCCAGTCCATTCAATCAGATGACGGCTTTGGCCGCAACGCGTACCTGATTCGCTGCGTTTATTTCCGGAAGGGTGGCGTCGTCGTTAGTTTGGTTGCTTTGCAGATTTCCCGATCAAAATCGATGCAAGGAAGCGCTTCGTGAACAAACATGAATGGAATCTGCACGCGGACGAATTTGAGGAAGCAATCTGCGACGTTACCGCAGACGAGGTCAACAATCAGTTAAGCCGGTTCGTGCGCGGCGCGCGGCTGCCGCAAAACGCCGTGCTGGTCGATCTCGGATGCGGGCTCGGCAGCTTCGTTCAGAAATTCGGCCGCCGGTTTCGCGAGGTGATAGCCGTCGACTTTGCCGCGCAGATCATCGCCCGGGCCAAGGACCGCTGCATGGCGCAGCCCGGGATCACATGGCTTGTCGCCGACATTGCAAGCGCATTCAAGGCAATCGGTACGCGCGCCGACCTCACGGTGTGCATGAACGTGATCACATCGCCGAGTCCAGCCAAGCGCAACGCCCTGTGGCGGTGCCTTGCGAAAGTAACTAAGCCACGCGGGTATGCGCTGGTGGTTGTGCCGTCGCTTGAATCGAACCGCATGGTCGAACAACGATACTTGCGGAAAAATCACCGGCTGGTTTCAAAGGACAACGGGTTGGTGCGGCGGGAGGACAGCTGGCAGAAACACTTCGAGCGCGCCGAGCTTGAATCGGTCCTTGCGCATCACGGCTTCAAGGTGAAGCAGCTCAGCCGTGTTGCCTATTCGTGGTCTAGCGAGGGCCTGCGGCGCTCGCGCCTCGATAGGACGCAGCCGTGGGACTGGATTTGTCTCGCGCAGCGCGTCTGATCTTCCGTGGCCGGCGTTGACATTCGGCGAGCCGCGGGCGATCACGAACATATGCAGGCCAAGCCAAGTGTTTTGCGTGTCTCTTCAGCTAATCTCGTCTTTCCACACGGCGCGTCCCCGCCGGCTGGAGAGACGATCGAGGTGGCGCCCGGCATCTTATGGATGCAGTTGGCGCTGCCATTTCGCCTCAACCACGTGAATATTTATTTCATCGACGACGACGAGGGATGGGCGCTTGTCGATACCGGTCTTGGCGATGCCGCCACGCTGCGGGCCTGGCAGCCGCTCATTGACGGAATGTTGCACGATCGGCCGCTGACGCGGATCATCGCCACCCATTTTCACCCGGACCATGTCGGTGCGGCCGGCTTTCTGCTGCGGCAGTTCAACGTGCCGCTGTATATGGCCGCGACCGAATATCTGCAGAGCCTCAATATCCATCTCGATCCCGGCGCGCTCGAAGCCGAGCATTACCGCCGCTTCTATCTCGAGCATGGTCTCGACGTTGAGACCACCCGGCGCGTGGTCACCAGCGGACACGCTTATCTAAAGCTCACGTCGGGACTACCGCCGACTTATCATCGCATCGTTGCCGGCGACGTGGTGCGGATTGGCGGACGCGACTTCGACGTGCTGACCGGTGGCGGTCATTCCCCCGAACAGGTCATGTTGCGCTGTCGCGGCGAGAAGCTGTTCCTCGGCGCCGACCAGGTGATGGCGAAGATTTCTCCGAATGTCAGCGTGGTCGCAGTGGATCCGGAGGGCGATCCGCTCGGCTACTATTTGCGTTCGCTCAACGCGCTGAAGACCGAGATCGCCGGCGATGTCCTGGTACTGCCGGGACACAATCTGCCGTTCTACGGGCTGCATATCCGCGCCGAGGAGCTAATTGCGCATCACCGCCACCGCTGCGGCCTGATCTTCGATGCCTGCCGCACCGCGCCGCGCTCGGCTGCCGAATTGATACCGTTCGTATTCAGCCTCAAGCTCGATCCACACCAGACCGGTTTTGCGTTCAGCGAAGTACTGGCGCATGTGAATTACATGCTGCGGCAAGGCGAACTCAGGCCGGTCGCCACGGCCGACGGGATCGGTCGGGTCGAGGCAGCGTGAGGGCGCTTCTGCCGCGTTGACTTGCCCGGTTATCTCCCCTTGCATGCCGTCAGGGCACCGGGAAAATTGTATCTGGAGAAAACCATGCCAGCTCAACCTTTGCGCAAGGATGAAGGCAGCAATCCGCGGACTGCGGAAGAGGCGCGCGCTTTCGTCAGGTACGTCGAATCGCTCTTCATGCCGTGGAACATCGACGCGCTGGTCGACGGTTTTACCGAAGACTGTGTCGTGCGTTTTGGCACGGTGCCGGAG
>JASHSY010000352.1 GCA_030040825.1 Xanthobacteraceae bacterium | reverse complement strand
GATATCCTTGATGCCGCAATTGACCAGAAGATTGCGGACCATCTTGCGCATGTACTGATTGTCGTCGACCACCAGCACGCAAAGCGACTGGATACAGCCGGCAATGTCTTTCTTCGGCAACTTCGGCGACATTTCGGTCCGATGACGATCAATCGTTGGGCGCATCACACCACGATCGCCTTGCGGCTTGGTAAAAGACGCACCATGCATTTTGTCATGACGTCGCGGCGGACACGGTCGCACCCGCGACGTGGTGAGCGTTTCGTTAACCGATCACCCGCAGGCATTTTCCGGTTCCGGCCGGTAACTCGAAAGCCGCCGCGGTTCGAGCCCGTAATAGCCGCGGTTCTTGACCATCTTGCCCGTCTTGGCGATCAGCGAAATCAGCCGGTCCGTCAAGGCCTGGGTCGACACTGGCTAGACTAAGAAATCGTTGACGCCAAGTTTGACCGCTTTCATCACGCCACACACCGCCAAAATTCGCGCAAAGCGCATCGATGAAGCTTGAGCGATTTTGCCCTCACTTTCTCTGCATAAAAGTCTGCAAAGCGGCGGTTTGTGCCGCGGAAAAACGCAAGCCGAGCTTAGAACGGCGCCAGAGCACATCCTCGGCGGTCAGCGCCCATTCCTTGCCCATCAGGTAGCGCACTTCGGAGGCAGTGAGATCCCCGCCGAAGCATTCGCCGAGGGCCTCGGCGCGGTCCGACGCGCCCAAAACCTGTTCGACGCGCGTGCCATACGCACTAACCAGCCGGCGTGCGTGGTCTGGACTCAGGAACGGCCATCGCCGCCGCGTGCTTGTGACCAGCGCCGGACCGCCGTCGAAAACGAAATCGCCGCCCGGTAGTGACGCCTTCGCCGTCCACGGCGGCGGCAGCGGAACGAAATGCGACAGCCGCGCGAGTACGTCCTCGGCAAGACGGCGAAATGTAGTCAACTTGCCGCCATAGACGGTGAGCAGGGGTGCCTGCCCAAAGCTCTTATCGAGGACAAGCGCGTAGTCGCGGTCGATGTCCTGCATCTGACGCGCGCCGTCGTCATAGAGCGCACGCACGCCGGCGAACGCCCAAACCACGTCCGCCGCAGTGATGCTGGCGCGAAAATATTGGTTGATGACGCCGCAAAGATAGTCGATTTCGCCCATCGTCGGGACAACCGTAGCGGGATCGCCGGTAAACGCGTGATCGGTGGTGCCGATCAGGGTAAAGTCACGCTGGAATGGAATCGCAAACACCACGCGCTTATCCGAAGCTTGCAAGATATAGGCGCGGTCGTCGTCGTAGAGCCGCGGCACGACAATGTGGCTACCCTTGTCGAGACGAAGCCGGTTGAGGGGGGCTTGACGCAACACGGTCGCAGCGACGCTTTCCACCCAGGCGCCGGAGGCATTAATCAATACGCGTGCGGTCAACTCGGCGCGTTCGCCGCGCGCGTTAAGGATCAATCGCCACACTTCACCACGCTCGGCGCGAACGGCGCGCGTGCGCGGGCGGATCGAAGCGCCGCGCTCCGCCGCGTCGACCGCATTGAGCACGACCAGCCGTGCGTCGTCGGCGAAACAGTCGGAATATTCGTAGCCGTAGTGGAAGTGCCGCTTGAGCGGCAGTCCCCGCACATCGGTAGTCAGATCAAGCGAGCGCGTGCCGGGCAGGATTTCGCGCCGGCCGATCAGGTCGTAGACCAGCAGCCCAAGGCGCAGAAAAAACGGCGAGCGGCCGGCCGGGTCGAGTGGCAAGACGAAGCGGAGCGGGCGGATCAGATGCGGCGCCATGCGCAGCAAAATCTCGCGTTCGCGCAGCGCCGTCCGCACCAGCCGCAGCGCGCCGTGTTCGAGATAGCGCAGGCCGCCGTGAATGAGTTTGGACGATGCCGACGAGGTACCCGAGGCGAGATCGCTTTGCTCAACCAGCACGACCTTCAGCCCGCGTCCGGCCGCGTCGCGGGCGATGCCCACGCCATTGATGCCGCCGCCGATGATGGCGAGGTCGAAATCGGCCACTGATTCTATCCTTTGCGCACAGAATACTTTGTTTCGCCATTCGCGCGTGTCGGCTCCTTCTCCCCGCGCGCGGGGAGAGGTGATAAGGATGCGCCATGGACTTTCGCGATCGTCAGGTGGTTATCACCGGCGGCGCCGGCGCGCTTGGCACCGCCGTGGCTGAGGCGCTTATCGGAGCCGGCGCTGTTTGCCACGTGCCTTGCCTTGATGAGGCGGAAGCCAAACGCTTCCGCCTGCGCGACCACAAGCAAGTGGTCCTCAGCGTCACCGGCAACCTCGCCGACGAGAACAATATCGCTCGGCTCTATGGCGGCATCGCGCCGCTCTGGGCCTCGATCCATATCGCCGGCGGCTTTGCCGCGGGCCCGCTGCGCGATGCCAAAGTGGAGACGCTGCACCAGCAAATCCAGATGAATTTTCTGAGCTGCCTGTTGTCCTGCCGTGGCGCACTTGGCGCCATGACCGGTGGCGGCCGTATCGTCAACGTGGCCGCCCGTGCCGGCCTGGAATGGCGCACCGGCGCCGGCATGGCGGCCTATGCTGCGAGCAAGGCGGCGGTCGCGGCGCTGACCGTCGCGCTCGCGGAAGAGGTCGCCAAGGACGGCATTCTAGTCAATGCCGTAGCGCCCTCGATCATGGACACGCCGGCCAACCGCGGCGCCATGCCGAAAGCGAATTACGATCTCTGGCCGAAGGTCGAGGAAGTAGCGGCGACGATCGTGTTTCTCGCTTCGCCGGACAACCGGGTCACCCGCGGCGCGGTCGTGCCGGTTTACGGGAAGTCTTAGCAATTCCCTCTCCCCCTGTGGGCAGGGCTACCCTGCGCTTCCTAATACCCCGGCCAGAGTCCCGGTGTCGCCAATTCGACGAGATGCCCGTCGGGATCGCGGAAATAGACGCTCTCGCCGCCGCGCGGCCATTTGGTGCGGCCTTCGATCACGATCGTAGCCGCTTTCAACCGCGCTTCCCATTCCGGTAATTCCGCGGCAGCGACGGAGAAGGCGATATGCACCGGCCCGTGACCGTCGTGCGGCGGAATCGTGCCGCCGGGCAGTTGCACGGTTTTGAGCGAATGGCCGCGCAGGAAGAGGAGCAGCACGCCCCGGCCACCGACATCGTAGGCGCACAGCCGCTGGTCGCGGTAAATGCTGTTGAGCCCAAGCACCTGCTCGTAGAACGGACAGGCGCTTTCAAACGCATCGACATAGAGCACGGTTTCCAAAATGCCGAGCAGGTTGGGCATGGGAATTCCGCCGTCTGTGCGCGTACGCCGTCACCCTGAGGTGCGAGCGCCAGCGAGCCTCGAAGGGCGACGGTCCGAGAGCCTCGGCCGCATCCTTCGAGGGCCGCTAACGCGGCCACCTCAGGATGACGGAGGGTAGTTTATCCTGAAACCGGCACGATTTCGCGAAGCGGCGTGCGCACCAGCCGGCTCACCGCGCTGGCAGCGACGACCGTCTGCTGTTGCGCATAGGCCTCGTGGTTTTGCTCGATGTAATCGAGGTCATAGAGATAATTCACCATCAGGCCGTGCGATTGCGCCAACGCGCGCTCCGAGGTGTCGCCGAGCCAATCGAGTCGCTCCAGGCGGGCGCCGTTGCCGAGATGAAAGCGCGCCACCGCATCGACCGGCTGGTTGCGGCCGTTACGCCCACGTAGGAAATACCAGGCGGCGGCCGAAAGCAGCGGCTCGCGGAGAGCCGCGACCGTAGTCGGATCGCGCCACCAATCGGCGCGGTCGAGCGCGGCGAGCGCCGCATGGTCCTCATCACCGAGCGCAAGCGAGGCGGCGTTGCTGCGCTCGCGCGCCAGCCAGGCGGCAAAATTCGGCGCCGGCGACAGCGTCACAAAGGTCGTGATGTGCGGCATCGCACGCGAAATTTCTTCCACGACTTGTTTGATCAGAAAATGGCCAAACGACACGCCGGCCAACCCGCGCTGGCAAGAGGTGATCGAATAGAATACCGCGGTTGAAGCGCGCGCCGGATCGACCACCTCGCGCTTGTCGGCAAGGATCGGCGCGATCGCACCTGGAATTTCGCGCGTAAGCGCGACCTCAACGAAGATCAGCGGCTCGTCGACCATCGCCGGATGAAAGAAGGCGAAGCAGCGCCGGTCGGGCAGATCGATGCGGCGGCGCAGATCGTTCCAGTCGCGAATTTGATGCACCGCCTCGTAGCGGATGATCTTTTCCAGGATCAAAGCGGGTGTCTGCCAGTCGATCCGACGCAACACCAGAAATCCGCGGTTGAACCACGACGAGAACAAATGCACGAAATCGTTGTCGACGATGGCGAGATCGTCACGATGATCCATGGCGTCGAGCAATTGCTCGCGCATGCGCACCAACGCCGCTGTGCCGCCGGGCGCCAAGTTAAGCCGACGGAACAATTCCAGCCGGCGCGGCTCGCTGACGCGATTGAGTTCGGCCGCAGTCGCCGGCGATGGCGAACTCTTCCAGGCGGCAATCGCGGTGTCGATGCGCGCGGCATCGTGGCCGAACAGGCGCGCCAGCGCCTCGAAAAAAGCGATGCGAGGACCGGTCTTGAGCGCCGCATAGCCGGCGAGAATTTCGTCGGCGAGCGCGACCCCCGACGCCTCGCCGCGGCCGGACAGCAATTGCTCGCACAGCTCGATCAGGCTGTCGGACCGTTCGCGCACGCCCTCGCGGCGTTCGCGCAGGAAGGCACGGCTACGGTCGGCAATGCTCTGCAGCATTTCGCTGAAGAACGAGGTGTTCACCGCAACCATTCCGTTCGCCCCTTGCGTGCTGGCTTTTAGCTAATAATCGCCCGAAACGATGACAAGCCAAGGTGTAGACAAACACCCTCCGCTTTGTCAGTTAACGGCGGCGTAGCGCGGCTGCTGCAACGCGGGAGGAAGTGTTCATGCCTGGTCCTTTGGCCGGTTTGCACGTGTTGGAACTGGCCCGCATCCTGGCCGGCCCGTGGGCCGGGCAAATTCTTGCCGATCTCGGCGCCGACGTCATCAAGGTCGAGCGCAAGGGCGCCGGCGACGATACGCGCGGCTGGGGCCCGCCGTTTGTGGCGGCCGCCGACGGCGGTCATCTCGGCGCCGCCTATTTTCACGGCGCCAATCGCGGCAAGCGCTCGATCGAACTCGACTACGAGAACGAGAATGACCGCCGCATCGTCAAGAAGCTCGTGGCGCGTTCCGACGTGCTGATCGAGAACTTCAAGGTCGGTGGCCTGGCCAAATTCGGCCTCGATTATAAAAGCCTCGCTCCCGACAATCCGCGTTTAATCTATTGCTCGGTGACCGGGTTCGGTCAGGACGGACCTTACGCGCCGCGTGCCGGCTACGACCTGATGGCGCAAGGCATGGGCGGCTTTATGGACCTCACCGGCAATCCCGACGGCGAGCCGTTGCGCGCCGGCGTGCCGGTATCCGACATTTTCACCGGCGTTTATTCCGCGGTCGGCATCCTTGCGGCGCTGGCCCGGCGCGAAAGGACCGGCCGCGGCGGCTATGTCGATACCGCGCTGGTCGATTCCACCGTCGGCGTGCTCGCCAACCAGGCCCTCAATTACATGGTGTCCGGCAATGTCCCGCACCGCATGGGCAATGCGCACCCGAACATCACCCCGTATCAGGTGTTTCCAGTTGCCGACGGCCACATCATCATCGCCAGCGGCAACGACGGCCAATTCGCCAAATTGTGCGCGGTGCTCGGCGAGCCGCAACTGGCGAAAGACCCGGACTATACCGACAACAAGGCGCGCCTGGCGCATCGCGGCCCGCTGGTCGAGAAAATCACCGCGCTGACCAAACGCATGAGCAGCGCCGACATTCTCGGCAAGCTGGAAAAAGCCGGCGTGCCGGCCGGCCCGATCAACGATTTGGCGCAAGTCTTCGCCGACCCGCAGGTCATTCATCGCCGCATGAAGGTCGAGCCGAAGAGCGCCGCGGCAAAGGACGGCAAGATTCCCGGCGTGCGCACGCCGATCGTGATCGACGGCGCGCCGACGGTGGCCGAGCGTCCCTCGCCGCGGCTCGGCGAACACACCGCCGAGATTTTGCGGGAGATTGGGGAGCGTTGAGCGCGGCGCCTTGAATTGCGACAGCGGCACACCGGATGCCGCCGAATGCCATCTTCGATCAAAGCCATCGAGATGCTGCCAGCCTAAAGCATTCGCGTTATCCTGCCGGCGGGCCGGGGTAAGCGAGATGCCGTTCAAGAAACAAATTTTAGATATCGGCGCCTTCAATTCGAGGGCCACCATGCCGTACTCGCTGCGATTAAAGGATTTTGAGATCGCGATGCACGACGTGTACGATTTTTTCTTCGACATAAACGCAACGCTGCTCGCAAAGGGCCTACATCGTATGGACGATATGCTCCGACCGGCAGCAATGTCGGGCATGATCTCAGACATGCTCACGGCGTCGATGGCCAAGCATGCCCGCGTTTTGGTGGAGAACCAGCATTTCAATGGGCACCCTGACCTTGTGGTACAAGGGCGTTATGCAAACAATTCGGTAGCGGCTGGTACCGATGGCGTCGAGATCAAGAGCACCCGGAAGCCCGGTGGCGCGGTCGACACGCACGGCGCGCGCGACCAGTGGATGTGCGTGTTCGTCTATAAGACCGATCACGATACCGAGCCTGCGGTGGACCGCGAGCCAATGAAGTTCACCGAGGTCTACCTGGCGGAGGTGAAAGTCGCGGATTTCCGCAACAATCCGCGAGGCGGCAACCTCGGGACACGCACCTCGACGCTGAGTGGAGCAGGCATCAAGAAACTCCGATCAAATTGGATCTATCTCTTGAAGTGATCCAAGTTGCTCGATAGCGCTTTTCGCCACCTTCACGTACTTCGGATCGGACTCTATTCCGACCGATCTGTATCCGACCGCATTTGCGGCGGCGAGCGTTGACCCTGAGCCCGCAAAGGGGTCGAGCACGGTCCCTTGGCCCATAGGCAGTGCAGCGCGAACTACTTGGCGCAGAAAAGATTGCGGCTTGACCGATGGATGCGGCGCGATCTCGCGTTCGCGCTTAGGCGTTTTCTGTGAAGCAATCACATCGCGAAACGGCTTCTCGTCGGAGATACGTCGGAACCCGCCGGTCTTGTGGTAGCGTAGACTATCTTGCACGCGCCCTTCGAGTGGCCGCCTCAGCACGACCCACGGCTCGAACATCGACCGCGGCATAACACTTACATCTGGAAACTCCAGATGTGCATTCTTCGGTCGATCGCCGCCGCGCATCGTCATGACGAGGCGGATGATCTGACCCCGCACTTCAAGACCGCCTTCCGACATCGCCGACGCCACGATGTGCGACAGCAGCGGGTTGGAGGCGACGACGACGTTGCCTCCCGGTACCAGCACGCGGTTGAGCAGTATCCCGAACCTCTTGAAGAAGGCATGCAATTTCAGCCGGTCATTTTCGTCAAGCACCGTAAAACGTGGCAGTGGCGCGCGTTTGGCACCGTCAAATGATGGGGGGATTCGCCAGACGCCACCCCTGCCCTTCCGTAACTTCTCCTGTTCTTCTTCAGTGTACTCGAGCAGGCCATACGGTGGATCGGTGACGCAGGCGTGAATCGACGACACCGGCTCCGACGCCAACCACTCGAAACAATCGGCTTCGTAGAGCTTGGCTTTACCGACAATCACGACGGGGCCGAGGTCAAGCTTCGCGGGCAGTAACGTGAAATCGTGGCTGTTCGCCTTCAGCCGATAGCGACCGCGGCCAACGCGCTCAAAGGATTTGCCGACGTTGTTATTGAGATAGCTCCGGATGGACGATGGCGAGGTCGCGCCCATTTGAGCAACGACAGCACGAGAGATTTCTTCGATCGATCCTTCACCGCCTATCGTCTGTAGATAACCGCAAATCGAATCTCTAATGCTGCCCGGTGCCTTGGCCATGAATCACCCTCGGAACAAATAGAGAACACAAAAGACGTCGAGACGTCAAGCCAAGCGTTGGGTATTCCCACCGATTTTCGGGCAGACGATGTCGCCCGCCGTCGCGGTCATCCCGCCGCGCGACGCAGTTGCGCCGCGGCCGGCGCACCCGAGCGTTCCGCCGCCTTGAACGCGCTTTGCAGGGCGCGCTTGAGCGCGGCAAGATCATAGGGCTTTTGCAGCACCTCGAAGCCCTGACGCATGGCTTCATCAACGCTTGACGAATAACCGGTGGTCAACAGCACCACGATTTGCGGAAAGCGCGCGCGCACCTGTCGCGCCAGTTCGAGCCCGTTCATGCCGCCCGGCATCAATATGTCGGAGAACACGAGATCGACGCCGCTTTCGCGCTCCAGCAGGTCGAGGCTGGTTTGCGCGCTGGTTGCAACTTTGACGCGGTAGCCGAGATCGGCGAAATAGGCGTTGGCCACGTCCACGACATCCGGATTGTCCTCGACCAGAAGCACGGTGCCGGCGGGCGATGGCGCGCCGGCGGTCGTCGCCGGCTCGCGCGGCTGCGCCGTGGCCTCGAAGCTCCGCGGCAGGAACAACGTGATCGCTGTGCCTTTGCGCACCGTGCTGGTGATGGTGGCGGCGCCACCCGACTGACGAGCAAACCCGTAAACCTGCGAGAGCCCAAGCCCAGTGCCTTTGCCGACTTCCTTGGTGGTGAAGAACGGCTCGAACACGCGCGGCAGTACGTCGGCAGGAATGCCCTGCCCGTTATCGGCAACGCGGACGGCGACGAACTCGCCGCTTAAGCCCTCTTCGCCGGACTTGCCGCGCAGCAGGATCGGCTTCGCCGCAATAGTCAACGTCCCGCCGGACGGCATGGCGTCACGCGCGTTGAACGCCAGATTGAGCAACGCCAGTTCGAGCTCGCTGGCGTCGACTTTGATCCGGCAGGGATGCTTGGAAGCAATCACCCGGATCTCGATGTCGCCGCGCAGCGAACGGCTGAGCATGTCCTTAAGCTCAGGCAACCGGTCCGACAGATCGATGACGGTCGGCTGCAGCATCTGCCGCCGCGAGAAGGCGAGCAGCTGGCGGGTCAGGCTTTCGCCACGCTGGGTGGCGTTGCCGATGGCGTCGAGCAGTTGCAGCTGCTTCTCATCAGCCAGATGGCGGCGCAGCCGGTGCACACTGCCGCTGACGATCATCAAAAGGTTGTTGAAGTCGTGGGCTACGCCACCGGTCAATTGACCGATCGCTTCCAGGCGCTGCGCCTGGCGGAGCGCGCCTTCCGCCACCTCGCGCCGATCGGCCTCGTCATAAAGACGCCGCGTCCGCCGTAACGCGATCCACAACACGCCAAGAACCAAGGCCACCGCCGGCAAGCCGACCATGAACTGCGTCAGCATCCCGGAAATCCACTCGGCGCGGAGCGCCGCGCTGGTCACGCCGGCAAGTGCGTAAACCGGATAGCCCGGCAACTTGCGAAAAGCGAAACGCCTGGAAATGCCGTCGATGTCCGAATTCGCCGTGTAGAGGCCGTGCTCAACACCGCGGGCGAGATTTCGGCGGAATGTGCTGGCCGCCGACAGTCGCCGCGTGCGGTCGGTCAGCAACGGATAACGGGCGAGATAAGCGCCGTCGAATCGCACCAACGCGAAGAAGCTGCCTTTCGTCTGCCCAATCAACGTATAAAAATCCTCGAAGTATTTCGGCCGCACCGCCACCGAAACAACGCCGTTGAAGCTGCCGTCGGGCGATTCCAGCCGACGCGAGAGATCGAAAAAATCGCCGCCGATGCTCGGTAGCCGCGGCGAGCGGGCATCGCTCACATAGGTGCCCAGATTGGCGTCGACCTGAGCGCGGAAATAATCGCGGTCGCTGAAGTTGATGCCGGCCGGCAGCACGCGGACCGAGCTCGCCACCAGCGGTCGGCCTTCGCGCCCGACCAGCAGAATGGCGTGCAGTTGCGGCATGGTGGCGACGATGTTGACGAGCCGCTCGTGCAATCGCGGCGCATCGGCACGGATATCCTCATCCGACATGCCCCGCACGATCTCGTTGACTTCGGCGAAGGTGCGATCGACGGTTTGGAAAACCTTGAGGGCCTGTTCCTGCATCACATCGAGCGAGCGCAGGATACGTTCGTCGGCGACGGCATGAATCTCGCGATAGCTGACCCAGGACGCGTAGACGAATAGCATCGCCGGCAGGACCACCGAGGCGATCATCATCAACAGCAAAAGGCGTACGGCCGTGTCCCGTGCGCTGCTCATCGGCTGCCGGTCCGGGTGACTCAAGGTTCCGTATTTCACATGACAGCGACGCGAATGAGGCGGGAATTCGGTCGCAGACATTGCGGTCTGATGACACAAAACAGCAGACAAACATCCGGAAATGCCTGGACTTTTTCCTTCCTGCCCGGAAGGGCCCGGCCTATTCGGGCTTGAAATTCATCGCCACGCCGTTGATGCAATAGCGCAGATGCGTCGGCGGCGGCCCATCGTCGAAGACGTGGCCCAGGTGGCTGCCGCATCGGCTACAATGCACCTCGGTGCGCGCCATGCCGTAGCTGGTATCGTTCGAGGTCTCCACCGAGCCGGCAACCGGATCGTTGAAACTTGGCCAGCCGGTGCCGCTTTCGAATTTCTTTTTCGATGCGAATAGCTGCTGCCCACAGCCGGCGCAGCAAAACGTGCCTGACCGCTTTTCGTAATTAAGCGCACAGCTTCCCGGCGGTTCGGTACCGTGCGCGCGCATGATGCGAAATTGTTCAGGCGAAAGCAGCGTCTTCCACTCCGCCTCGGTGTGGGTCACCGGATACTGCTTCGTGTCCATGGCAGGCCAGCCGCATGTTACAGAGCTTGGTGTGAAAGATAGTGGCAAACGTCGACGTTTAAAGGCAAGGCGCAATCGCGTGAAGCCCGTCCTAGGGCAGCGCATCGAAGCCTTCGGCAAAACCCTTAAGACTCACCGGGAAGCCGATGCCTTCCTCGGGCGTCAGGAAGATAATAAAGGTCGCGGTATGGCCTTCGCGCAGCTTACGGATCAGGTCGTCTTCCATGGTGACTTCGGCGACACAGCCATTCGGCAGACAGCGCACATAGCCGGCGCGGCCGACATTGACGTCATCAATCTTTAATCCGAGCGCCTCGGGCAGCAGAACGCCGGGCGGCGCCAGCACCCGCATCAAATGCAGGTTGGTGCCGGCGGGCCGTAGAATGATGATGGTCAGGCCCACATTGGGCCGCTCCTCTGAGGTCACGCTCTGCATCAGCGCACATTGTTCACCCTGGGCGCCGGGCGGCGTGTCGCAGCGAATCTGCCAATCGCCGTGGACGGATCGCACGGCGCCCTGCGCCAGCGCGAGCGGGACCGCTCCGGCGAGCGCAACAAGGATGGCGGCGACGGCGCAAACTACCGAGACCATTGGCCGCAGTCCGCGCCGACCACCGACATTTGCCATCGTCATGTCCCCTCGGGGCCCGGCGGAGGCCGGCACGGCGGGTGTTCCGGCGCGAATCGCGTTCCGGCAGGCCGACCGCCGCGCGGGCCTGCCTACATGGTGAGCCCGCAGTGTCAAGATCGGATCAAAATCAAGCCATTGTGGCCATGCGAAGGACACCGGCCCACACCGGTTCGCAGGCCCGCACGTTGCCGCCCGCGCCGCCGGCGATCGACACGTTGCAGTACAGCGCGATTTATGGTTTGAAAGGGGAAACTCCCATCCGCCAATCCTGTCCGGACTTGTGGGCAATCCCGTTGGCGGCAGAGCGGCTCCCGCCGTGCCGCCGTGGACAAAAGCATCCAATCGTTGCCGTCGGGACAAAGATGTATTTAATATGCATGTTATGTGGCCACGCCTTCGCGGCGGCAACTGCATGAAACAAGGAGCCGAGAAACAGATGAAGCTGTTCTCACGTTTGACCGCCTATGCGCTGCCCCTTGGTATTTTGGTTGTGAGCGGAGGCGCTGCGTTTGCGGCGCTTGGGCATGCGGTGCCCTGGCAGATGGACCTTCAGGATTCGGCGACGCCGATCATGGACGACATCACGTCGTTCAATACGTTTTTGTTCTGGATCACGACGGCGATTGCGTTTTTCGTTTTGGTGCTGCTGGGCATTGTGATTGTGCGGTTCAATGCGCGCGCCAATCCGACGCCGTCGCGCACCACCCACAATGCGCCGCTGGAGATTGCCTGGACCATTATTCCGGTGATCATCCTGGTAGCGATTGCGGTGCCGTCGTTCCGGCTTTTGTTCCTGGAGCTTGATGTGCCGAAGCCGGATTTGACGGTGAAGGCGACCGGCAAGCAGTGGTATTGGAGCTACGCATATCCGGACAACGGCAATTTCGAATACGATTCGACGTTTGTCGCCGAGAAGGACCTCAAGCCTGGTCAGCTGCGGCTTTTGACCGTCGACAATGAACTGGTGGTGCCGGTGAACAAGATCGTGCACGTGCTGGTGGCCGGCGCCGATGTGATTCACTCGTTCACCGTACCGTCGTTCGGGATCAGGATTGACGCGGTCCCGGGCCGGCTCAACGACACCTGGTTCAAGGCCACCAAGGAAGGCACCTTTCACGGTCAGTGCTCCGAGCTATGCGGGACCGACCACGCGTTCATGCCGATTGTGGTGCGGGTGGTGAGCGAGAGCGACTTCAATACCTGGATAGCCCAGGCCAAGCAGAAATACGCCGGTGCGGAGAGTGCTCCGCAGAACGTCCTGGCGGCGGCACATTAGACACGCAAGCAACACGTAAAGAGCGAACAAGAACACGCGGGGATCGACAATGGATACGATGGCACACACGGCACACGGCGACGACCACGGGCACGCGATCCCGCATGGCTGGCGCCGCTTTGTCTATTCGACCAACCACAAGGACATCGGCACGATGTACCTGGTGTTTGCGCTGGTTGCCGGCCTGATCGGCGGGGCGATGTCGATCTTGATCCGCGGCGAACTGATGTATCCTGGG
>JASHSY010000351.1 GCA_030040825.1 Xanthobacteraceae bacterium | reverse complement strand
ACGAGGGTCAAGAAAAAGGCGAGAAATCGTGCAAGCGCGCAGTTTGGGGGAACACGCTTCCGAACGTCAAGGAGACCTGGAAGCCAGTGGAGCGCATGACCTCGGCTGCATTCGTGGCGATGTGGCAGCAGCGGGTCAATCTGTTGTTTGCGCGCTATTCCGCCAGCGAAGCTGAGGCCGAAGCCGAACCGAAGCATTGACGTCGTTTCGCATCATTTGCGTATGCGGAACAACGTTTCATTTATTTGTTCTCGAACTTTGGCGGCCGCTTGGCGATGAAAGCCGCCATGCCTTCCTTCTGGTCGGCAGTGGCGAACAGCGAGTGAAATACGCGCCGCTCGAAACGCACGCCTTCGGCCAGTGTCGTTTCGAAGGCGCTGTTGACCGCCTCCTTCGCCGCCAGCACCGAGGGCAGCGACATCGATGCGATCGTGTCGGCGACTTTCATTGCTTCGTCGAGCAGGCCCGCCAATGGCACGACGCGGGCGACCAGGCCTGAACGTTCGGCTTCCTGTACGTCCATCATCCGGCCGGTCAGCATGATATCCATCGCCTTGGCCTTGCCGACGGCGCGGGTAAAGCGCTGCGTGCCCCCGATGCCGGGAATGACGCCGAGTTTGATTTCGGGCTGGCCGAATTTGGCATTGTCGGCGGCGATGATGAGATCGCATTGCATCGCCAATTCGCAGCCGCCGCCGAGCGCAAATCCCGCCACCGCCGCAATCACCGGCTTGCGTATTGTCGCGGCGCGGTGCCAGTCGGCGGCAAAGTTGCCGAGAAACGCATCATCGAAGGTCTTGTCGGCCATCTCCTTGATGTCGGCGCCGGCGGCGAATGCCTTGTCCGAGCCGGTGATCACCAGGCAGCCGATGGCGGGGTCGGCCTCAAACTGATCGAGCGCTTGTGTTAATTCGCGCATCAGCGTGCGATTGAGCGCGTTGAGCGCGGCCGGCCGGTTGAGTCTGATCAATCCGACTTTGCCGCGCGTTTCGACGATGATGGTCTCGTAGGCCATGATCTGCTCTCGGTGTTTTCGCTTCGCTAAGATCACTTTTGACATACAGGACAATAAAAGGTCGAGCGGCCGCTTTGCACGATCCGCTTGACCGTGCCGCCGCAACCGGACGTGCGGCATTTGCCGCCTTCCCGATCGTAGACCTGGAAACGATGCTGAAACATGCCAAGTTCGCCATCGGTCAACCGATGGTCGCGCAGCGATGAACCGCCATCCTTGATCGCGTCATTGAGCACGGCCTTGATGGCGTCCACCAGCCGCTCGGCTCGGTCAGTCGGTGCACCGCCACGGCCGGCAATCGTAGACGCCATCCGCGTCGGCGAAAGCTTGGCGCGGTGCAGCGCCTCGCAGACATAAATGTTGCCTAAGCCGGCGACGACTTGCTGGTCCAGTAATGCTGCCTTGAGGCTTGTTTTCTTGCCCTGGCAGGCTTGCGCTAACATGGCGGCGCCGAAGGCGTTGCCCAGCGGCTCCGGCCCAAGCCGGTTGAGCAGCGGCTCGGCTTCGAGCTTGGCGCGCGGCACGATCTTCATCGAGCCGAAGCGGCGCGGATCGTTGAAGGTGACGATCGCGCCCGACGACATGTGAAACACGACGTGGTCATGCGCCGCATGCCGTTCGCGCTCATGATAATAGCGCGCAAGCTTCTCGCCGCCCGCCTTCTGAAAGACATGAAACGAGCCGGACATGCCAAGATGCATCAACAGCACGTCGCCGGAGGAAAGATCGGCGAGCAGGTATTTGGCGCGCCGGCCCAGGCCGGTAACGGTTTTGCCCGCCAGGCGCTGGATGAAATCCTTGGGCAACGGCCAGCGCAGATCGGCGCGGCGCGTCTCCACCCTGGTGAAGCGCGCCCCCTGCATCGCCGGCTCAAGTCCGCGGCGGACGGTTTCGACTTCGGGAAGCTCGGGCATCGGCGAACTAGGCGAACTAAATGGTTAATGCGACAAGACATAGCGTCGCTTGCGCCGGCGCGCTATGGTTTGGCCGATAGGGCAGCGTAGTAGAGTGCGATGACGGAAACGGCCCAGTTCGGCGCCCGCCAGGTGCCGCTTGCGGACAAGCAGGCGCTCGTTGACGGCGTGTTCCACAGCGTAGCCCGCCGCTACGACCTAATGAACGATTTGATGTCGTTCGGTCTGCATCGCGCCTGGAAGGACGCGATGGTCACTGCGGTCAATCCGCCCAAAACCCGGCCGTTTGCGCTGATCGACATTGCCGGCGGCACTGGCGACATCGCGTTACGGGTCGTCGAAGCCGGCGGCGAAGGCACACGCGCGGTGGTGTGCGACATCAATGCCGATATGCTGGCGGTCGGGCGCGAGCGCGCCGCCCGCCGTCCACGTGGAGAATTCCTCGCCTTCACCGAAGCCAACGCCGAATCACTGCCGTTTCCCGATCGCAGCTTTGATGCGGCGACGGTGGCATTCGGCATCCGCAACGTTCCGCGGATCGAGCAGGCGCTGGCGGAGGCGTATCGCGTGCTGCGGCCGGGCGGCCGGTTCGTTTGCCTGGAATTTTCCGCCGTTACTCTGCCCGGCCTCGACCGGCTTTACGATTTCTATTCGTTCAACGTCATTCCGGCGCTCGGCCGTGCGGTGGTCGGCGACGCGGAATCCTACCGCTATCTGGTGGAATCGATCCGCCGGTTTCCGAAGCCCGAGCAATTTGCGGCGATGATGCGCGCCGCCGGATTTGCCCGCGTTTCGTTTCGACCGATGAGCGGCGGTATCGTCACGCTGCATTCCGGCTGGCGTTTGTGATCTCGGCTCCCGCGCATTCGCTACGTTTTGCTCGCGCCGGCTTCATTTTCGCCCGCGAGGGGGTTTTCGGCGCGATCGATCCGGCGATCATTCCGCCGGCGGCGCGTCCGCTGGTGCGGATCGCGCGGCTATTCGAGCGGCCATCCAGTGGTCCCGCCGAAGCGCGCCTCTCCGCTGCGCTGACGCGGCTCGGTCCGAGTTACGTCAAGCTTGGCCAGTTTCTCGCCACCCGTCCGGACGTGGTCGGCAACGCGCTCGCCCGCGATCTTGAGCATTTGCAGGATCGGATGCCGCCCTTCCCGCAGCAGGAAGCAGAAGCGGTGGTCGCCGCCTCGCTCGGCCGTCCGGTTGGCGCGGTGTTTTCCAGCTTCGGCCCGCCGGTCGCCGCTGCATCGATCGCGCAGGTGCATCGCGCGGAAGTAACCACCGTGAACGGCCCGCGCGCCGTCGCGGTCAAGGTGCTTCGGCCGGGCATTGAGCGGCGCTTCCATGCCGATTTGCGCGCTTTTATGTTTGTTGCGCAGCATGCCGAAGATCTTTCCGCCGAGGCGCGCCGGCTTCGGCTGATCGAGGTGGTCGACACCTTGCGTCGCTCGGTCACGGTCGAGATGGATTTCCGGCTCGAAGCGGCGGCGCTGTCGGAAATGGCCGACAACACCAAAGACGATCCGGATTTTCGCGTGCCGACGGTGGATTGGGATCGTACCAGCAAAGACGTCCTGACGCTGGAATGGATCGACGCCACGCCGCTATCGGATCGCGCCCAACTGATCGCCAAAGGTTTCGACCTGCGCGAGCTTGCCCGCGCGGTGATCCAGACCTTTCTCCGCCACGCGCTGCGCGACGGATTTTTTCATGCCGACATGCATCCGGGCAATCTGTTCGTCGACGACGAGCGGCGGCTCGTTGCGGTCGATTTCGGCATTATGGGCCGGCTCGGCGTCAAGGAGCGGCTGTTTCTCGCCGAAATCCTGCACGGCTTCATCACCCGCGATTATCACCGCACCGCCGAGGTGCATTTCGAGGCCGGTTACGTGCCGCCGACCCATTCTGTCGAAAGCTTTGCCCAGGCGATCCGCGCCATCGGCGAGCCGATTCACAATCGCACCGCCGAAAATATCTCGATGGCGCGGCTACTGACGTTGTTGTTCGAGGTCACCGGCCTGTTCGACATGCGCACCCGGCCGGAATTGCTCCTGTTGCAGAAAACCATGGTGGTGGTCGAAGGCGTGGCGCGGTCGCTTGATCCCAAGCTCGATATCTGGACCACCGCCGAGCCGGTGGTGCGCGAATGGATGACGCGGCATCTCGGTCCGGTCGGCAAGCTCGAAGGTGCGGTCGAGGGCGCCGGCGAACTGGGCCGCTTCATCGCCAAGACGCCGGGGCTCCTGATCCGCGGCGCGCGCGTGCTCGATCAGCTAGACGCAGTAACCCGCGACGGGCTGGTCCTGTCGCGACAGACCATCACCCATCTCGACAAAGAAGAAGCGCGACGTGGCCGTTGGACGATTGCCGCGCTGTGGGTGATCGCCGCCCTGCTATTGTGGATCGTGTTTTTAACCCGATAATTGGGCATGATTGCATTGATTGCAATGCAATCATTAGGCTGCTAGCCTCCCCAATGTGCCGGGCAAGCCGATGGCCAGTCTCACCGTCCGCCAACTCGATGAAAAGCTGAAGCAGCGGTTGCGTCTGCGCGCGGCCAAAAACGGCCGCTCGGTCGAGGACGAAGTGCGCACCATCCTGCGCAGCGCTGCCGCCGATGCGGAGAGCTTTGCCGGTGGCGGCGGGCCGGCTCGCTCGGTGCCAAGCGAGCAGCCGCAGAAGGCCGCCATCCGCGTGCTGCTCATCATCGGCGGTGGCATCGCCGCCTATAAGTCGCTCGATCTCATTCGTCGCTTGCAGGACGGTGGCGCGCGTGTGCGCTGTGTCCTCACCCGCGCGGCGCAGCACTTCGTTACGCCGCTTGCAGCCGGCGCGCTTGCCGGCCAGCGCGCCTACACCGATCTGTTCGATTCGCAGAGCGAGTTTGACATCGGTCACATCCGGCTGGCGCGCGACACTGATTTGATCGTTATTGCGCCGGCGACCGCCGATCTGATCGCCAAGATGGCGAATGGTCATGCCGATGACCTCGCCACCGCCGCGCTGCTCGCCACCGATAAGCCGGTGCTGCTCGCACCGGCGATGAATCCGCATATGTGGACGGCCAAGGCCACGCAGCGCAATCTGATGCAACTCAAGGCGGATGGCGTGCGGGTCATCGGTCCGAACGCGGGCGAAATGGCTGAGCGCGGTGAGGCCGGTATTGGCCGCATGGCCGAGCCGCTGGAGATCGCAGCCGCTGCCATTGCGATGTTGCATGGCTCCAGCGCGCTCGCCGGCCGGCGGGTGCTGGTCACGTCGGGGCCGACCAGCGAGCCGCTCGATCCGGTGCGGGTGCTTGCCAATCGCTCGTCCGGCAAGCAGGGCCACGCCATCGCCGCCGCTGCAGCGGCGGCTGGCGCCGATGTGGTGTTGATCAGCGGCCCGGTGAAGCTTGCCGATCCGCCCGGAGTCACGGTCATGCCTATCGAGACTGCGCAACAAATGTTGGCGGCGGTGGAAAAAGCGCTGCCAGCCGATGTCGCCATTTTCGCCGCTGCCGTGGCCGACTGGCGGCCACGGCAGGTCAGCGCCAATAAGATCAAGAAACACGGCCGCCCGCCGACTATCGCGCTGATCGAAAACCCTGACATTCTGTCCACAATCGCGCACAAGAAATCGGGTCGACCGCGTCTGGTGATCGGATTTGCCGCCGAAACGGCCGACGTGATCGGCAACGCGAAAGCCAAGTTGAAGAAGAAAGGCTGCGACTGGGTCCTTGCCAATGACGTTTCACCGGCGACCGGAATTATGGGCGGCGATCGCAACACCGTGCATCTTGTCACGGCTACCGACGTTGAATCGTGGCCGCCGCAATCGAAGGATGACGTCGCCCGCACATTGATCGAACGGGTGGCTTTGGCGCTTGCGGACAACAAGCCATGAGTAGCGACGCGGGCGTCCAATTGCGCATCATGCGGCTGTCACACGGGACCGATTTACCGCTGCCGAACTATCACAGTGCGCAAGCCGCCGGCCTCGATCTTCTCGCGGCGGTGCCTGACGATGCGCCGGTGACCATTGCGCCGGGGACGCGTGCGGCGATTCCGACCGGCATCGCAGTGGCGCTTCCGCGAGGTTACGAGGGTCAAGTGCGGCCGCGCTCCGGTCTGGCCTTGCGGCACGGTGTTACTGTGTTGAATACGCCCGGAACTGTCGATGCCGATTATCGTGGCGAAGTGCAGGTTATCCTGGTGAATCTCGGCTCTGAGCCGTTTGTGGTGCGGCGCGGCATGCGGATCGCGCAATTTGTGATCGCGGCTTTCGAACAAATGGTTGTTATCGAAGCGGCGAGCCTTGATCCCACCGCGCGGGCAACCGGCGGCTTTGGTTCCACCGGAAACGAATAAAAATGGCGGATCGGGGTACCGCGTCCACGCCCGAACCATTCTCCCGGTCCGACGTTTTCCGTTGTGCATGTCTTTGCTTCCGCGCAAAGCGCTTCTGGCTATTGCCGCAGTTATCGACGTGGCGATGCAAGCCGAAGGACGGCCGGTTTCGGCCAAGACGTTAGCGATGCGCCATGGTCTACCGCCGCGTCACCTGGAGAGCGTGCTGCAATCGTTGGTGCGCGACGGTATCCTCAAAGGTATTCGTGGGCCGCGCGGCGGCTACGAGCTGGCGCGCGATCGGGCGCGGGTAACGGCCAACGATATTCTGCGGTCGGCGGGTACGGTCGACGGTCTCGCGGACGGGTCTGGCTCCGAAATTATGGAGAGGGTGGTGCTGCCGGCCTTGTCGGTCGCCGAAGCCGAGTTCGGCTCAGCGTTGAGCCGGATCAATCTTGCCGACATGGCCCGTAAGGCCGAAAGTCTTGGCCACGGTGCCGACAGCGAGCCACAGAGCTGACTGAAGATGGGGACGGCCTACGTTCACGATCTGGACTCTTTCGGCGCGATTCTGCTTGAGGGTAAAGTCGGGTCGATTCGCGGGCTCGCCCGCGATGCAGCCGCTGGCGACGGGCGGATGAGGCCAGCAGAGGCGAAGGGGCATGCCGGACACGATCCGGAGCAGCGGGCGCTTTGCTCGTCCGTGGTTCGGCGGATTCATCCTAGCCGTTGGCGCTTTCGCGCCGCTCCCGGCGGTCGCCGAAGATGCGCCCCGGCTCGCGCTGCACGAGTTGGTGGCCGGCGCATCACGCCGCATCGACAACCACGAACTTGCGGTGCTCGTGCTGCTGGTCGGGCTCTTGCTGTTCGTGGTCGTCACCTCGATCCTGCTGATGCGCATGCGGGCGCGGCTACAGCGGCTCGAGATGTCCTCGCACGACGAGATTGCCGCATTGCGTGCCGGTCTCGACCGCGCCAACGCGCTGTTGCTGACTGAACCGCAGGTGATGGTGGACTGGCCGGCGGGCTCAGATGAGCCGATCATCGAGGGAAATCCCGCCGTTGTCGGCGCCGCGGCGTCGCATCGCGTGCTCGCCTTCGGTTCATGGCTCGACGCCGGCAGGGCGACCGCCATGGAACGTGCCGTCGAAGCATTGCGGGCGCGCGGCGACGCATTTTCTATGGCATTTACGGCGCTCAACGGTCGTCCAATCGAGGCCTTGGGCCGCGCCATCGCCGGACGCGCGGTGCTTCGCCTCAAGGATGCGAGCGGCGTCAAGCGCGAACTGCTCGATCTCGCCGGGCGGCATGAGGCGCTGTTGCGCGAGGTCGCGTCGATGCGGGCTCTGATTGAACGATTGTCGGCGCCGGTGTGGACGCGCGACGCGACCGGCCAGCTCACCTTCGTCAATGCGGCTTATGCACGGGCGGTTGAAGCGCGGGATGCCGCCGATGCGGTCGAACGCGGACTTGAGCTTCTTGACAGCGGGGCGCGCGAGAATATCGCGCGTGAGCGCATTGCCGGTGGCGCCTATTCCGGCCGGCTGCCGGCGGTGGTCGCCGGTGCCCGACGTAGCTTCGACGTGCTCGACTTCCAAACCGAAACGGGCAGCGCCGGCCTCGGCATTGACGCGACCGAAGCCGAGAGCATGCGCAATGCGCTCGCCCGCCTGGTCGACGCGCATCGGCGCACACTCGACCGATTGTCGACCGGTGTCGCCATGTTCGATGCCGATCAGAAGCTGATCTTCTACAATGCCGCATATCGGGCGCTGTGGAATTTCGCCGATTCTCAACTCGAACACCGGCCGACCGATTCAGGCTTGCTCGAAGAACTACGGGCGGCCAACAAGCTTCCCGAGGAGCGGGATTTCCGGCAGTGGAAGGCCCAATTACATGCCGCTTATCGCGCGCCGGAGGCGACCGAGCATACTTGGCATCTCCCCGATGGGCGCACTTTGCGCGTGGTCACCACCCCCAATCCGGAGGGTGGGGTGACTTATCTGTTCGACGATGTAACCGAGCGGCTCGATCTCGAGCGCCGGTTCGAAGAGTTGATCCGCGTGCAGGGCGAGACGCTCGACAATCTTGCCGAGGGCGTGGCTGTGTTCGCCAGCGATGGCCGTATCCGTCTGTTTAATTCCGCGTTCACCCGTATGTGGGGGCTGGAGCCGCAAATGCTGGCCGAGCGTCCGCACATCGAGACCATCTCGATCGCCTGCCAGCCGCTGCATGGCGACGACCCGACGTGGCAGGCGCTACGCCAGGTGGTGACCGCAATCGACAGCCGCGAAGCCATTGCCGGGCGGCTCGAGCGGCGTGACGGTAGCGTCGTCGACTGCACCACGGTACCGTTGCCGGGCGGCGCTACCCTGGCGACGTTCCATGACGTGACCGATTCGGTCAACGTCGAGCGGGCGCTGCGCGAACGCAACGAGGCGCTCGAAGACGCCGACCGGATCAAGATCGATTTCGTCCATCACGTGTCCTACGAGCTACGCTCGCCGCTGACCAACATCATCGGCTTCGTGCATTTGCTCGGCGACCCGAGCGTCGGGCCGTTGCAGTCGAAACAGCGCGACTATCTGGACTACATTACGGTCTCCACCAACACCTTGCTGGCGCTGATCGACAACATCCTCGACCTCGCTACCATCGACGCCGGCCGCATGCACCTCAATCTCGGGCCGGTCGATATCCGCAAAACCATGACGGCGGCGGCAGAAGGCATTCAAGATCGCGTGGTCAACGCCGGTCTGGTGCTCGACATCGTGGCGCCTACTGACATCGGCGGCTTCACTGCTGACGAACAGCGCGTTCGCCAGATATTGTTCAATCTGCTTGCCAATGCGGCGAACTTCTCCCCGCCAGGCGCCATTGTCACTTTTGCGGCGGCGCGGCGAGGCGATGCACTGATCTTTTCCGTTACCGACCGCGGGCCGGGCATTCCCCAGGACATGCTGGAAAAAGTTTTCGATTGGTTCGAGACCAATTCGCTCGGCGTACACCATCGCGGCACCGGCATCGGGTTGTCGCTGGTGCGTTCGTTCGTCGAACTGCACAACGGCACCGTCGAGATTGCTTCGGTGGTCGGCGAGGGAACCACGGTGACGGTCAGCTTCCCGCTTGGCGCCGCTGTCAAACAGTCGGCAGCCTAGTAGAATAATCGGACATGAGCCTGCATCAGAATTTCGGTTTGACCGACGAGGCCAATATTCTGCGGCTCATCTGCGGGCTGTTCCTGCTGCCGCATTTTTTCGCCAAGGTGAGCAATCTTGAATTGACCTACAAGATCTACGACGATTTTCGGCTCTACCCGGTCAAGCTGTGGGTCTTTTCCGGCAGCATAATCGAAGCCGTCTGCGCAGTCGGGATGGTGTTGGCGATTTACACCCGCTATGTCGCGTTGCTTGAAGCCGTGTTTTTGTTTGTAGCGGCTTGGGCAGTGTGGCGTCATAGTAACGGCAAATGGCTCTGGCAACTTGGCGGCTTCGAATATTGCCTGTTCTGGGCGATGTGCTGCGTCGTCGTTGCCATGCACGGCTGAGCGCGTGATGTTTCCAGCGGCCGGGGGCGGCACCAGTTTCTCGCTCAGTCTGCCGAACGAGCAGGCGACGGCGCACTTCGCCATCGCCATCGCCGCCGCGCTTGAGCCCGGCGATCTGGTGACGTTGTCAGGCGATCTTGGGGCCGGCAAAACGTCTTTCGTGCGCGCGATGATTCGCCATCTCGCTGGCGACGATGCAGTCGAAGTACCAAGCCCCACCTTCACGCTCGTGCAAACTTACGAGTTGCCGCGCTTTTCGCTCGTGCATGCCGATCTCTATCGGCTTTCGGGGGCGGCCGAACTCGCCGAGCTTGGCTTCGACGACCTGCCCGAGCGCTCCCTCGTGCTGCTGGAGTGGCCGGATCGCGCCGCCGGCTTCCTGCCGCCGGACCGCCTCGACATTACCTTCACGTTGGCGCCGCAACTCGATCCGCAGGCGCGCAATGTGCGGGTTGTCGGCTATGGCGCGTTCAGCGCGCGGGTCGAGCGCATGATCCAGCTGAACGCTTTCCTCGAAGAGAGCGGATTTGCCGACGCGCTGCGCTGGCGCATGGTTGGCGATGCCTCGACGCGTATTTTCGAGCGACTGCAGCTCGGCGGCCAGACCGCCATCCTGATGAACGCGCCGCGGCGTCCGGATGGCCCACCGGTGCGCGACGGCAAGCCCTACAGCGCTATCGCCCATCTGGCCGAAGACATCGTCCCCTATGTCGCGGTGGCCGGTGGCCTGCGCGATCGCAATCTATCGGCGCCCACGATCATGCATGCCGATCTCGATCGCGGTTTCCTCATCATGGAGGATCTCGGCAACGATTTGATCGTCGAGGGCAGTCAGCAGGCGCCGATCGAGGCACGCTACGAGGCTGCGGTCGATCTCCTAGTGTCGCTGCATCGGCAACAACTGCCCGACAAGCTGCCGGCGGCGCCGCATCTCGTCCACCGACTGCCGCATTACGACATCGGCGCATTCTTGATCGAAGCCGAGCTTTTGCTCGATTGGTATCTGACCGGCGACGCGACCCCGACCGACCTCATGCGCGAGGAATTCATCGCGCTATGGAGCGCCGCGCTTGAACCGGCGATCGAGGCGCCGGCAACCTGGGTGCTGCGCGATTACCATTCGCCCAACCTGTTGTGGCTTGCCGACCGGGACGGCGTCGGCCGCATTGGCGTGCTCGATTTCCAGGATGCGCTGATCGGGCCGCCGGCTTACGACGTGGCTTCGCTGTTGCAGGATGCGCGTGTCGATATCCCTGAGGAACTGGAAGTCACGCTGCTGGGCCGTTACGTCAATGCCCGGCGCGCCGACGACCGGCACTTCGATGCCGCCACGTTCGCGCTGCTCTATGCCACGCTGGCGGCGCAGCGCGCGACCAAGATTCTCGGTATTTTTGCGCGGCTCAACTGGCGCGATGGCAAGCCGCAATACCTGCGTCATGTCCCCCGCTTATTGCGCTATTTGCAGCGGTCGCTGGCGCATCCGGCGCTTGAGCCGCTGGCCAACTGGTACGCCGCCTACGTGCTGCCACGAGATGCCGTATGATAAGGGCGAATCGGCAGATGTTGAGGGTCGGGCGGGGGACGTCATGATGCCGAAAAGCGCGATCGTGCTTGCGGCTGGTCTTGGCACGCGGATGCGGCCCCATAACGGCCATATACCCAAACCGCTGGTGCAAATCGGCGGCAAATCGCTGATCGATTATTGCCTGGACCGGCTGGCGGATGCCGGCGTCGAGCGTGCGGTGGTCAACGTGCATCATCTCGCCGATGCGATCGAGCAACATCTTGCCGTCCGCCGCCGCCCGCAGATCGTTATTTCCGACGAGCGGTCGGTGCTGCTGGGTACCGGCGGCGGCATCAAAAAGGCGCTGCCGCTGCTGGGCGGCGCCCCGTTCTTTCTGGTCAACAGCGATACCGTCTGGCTCGACGGCGTCAAACCGAACGTTGCGCGATTGGCGGAAGCGTTCGATCCCCAAGCCATGGATGCGCTGTTGCTGTTGGCGCCGACCGCCGACTCGATCGGCTATTCGGGGCGTGGCGACTTCGCCATGCTCGGCGACGGCCGCCTGCGTCGTCGCGCCGAAGGCGAGGTAGTGCCGTTCGTTTATGCGGGTGCCGCAATCCTCACGCCTACGCTGTTCGCTGGCAGCCCGGACGACGCCTTTCCGCTGACGGCCCTGTTCGACCGCGCGGGCGCTGCCAGCCGGCTGTTCGGCTTGCGCCTCGAAGGCGTTTGGATGCATGTGGGCACGCCGGAGGCGGTCGCGGCCGCGGAAGCGGCGCTCGCCGCCACGCAGTAAAACGCTGCACAAATCGGTCATGCCCTCTCCGTGATGCCCGCACGAGCGGGTATGGCGGCGAATCGTGATTCGAAATATTGCAATGTCCGCTCGCGTTTCCACCATACCGCCATCGGCGCCGTTTCTGCCGACGCTGATTGAGGCGCTGACCGGCGGGCGGCTCGGTTTCCGCCTCGCCGACGATCCGCTCGCGCTCGCCGCGGTCACGCTTTATCTGCCGACGCGGCGCGCCTGCCGGCTGATGCGCGAGGCATTCCTGGACATGTCGGACAACGATGCGGCGATCCTGCCGCGGATCGTCGCGCTGGGCGACATCGACGAAGACGAGATCGCCTTTGCCGAAGCGGCCACGGGTGGCATTGCCGCCGATGCATTGTCGCTCCCGCCGGCGCTCGGCGGCCTCGAGCGCCGCCTTATGCTGGCCCAGTTGATCGGCAAATGGGCGGCCTCGCCTGAATTGCACGGCGTCAGCGGCGCTCCACTGGTCGCGCAGACGCCGGCGGCCGCTTGCGCGCTCGCCGACGATCTCGCCCAGTTGATCGACGATATGACCACGCGCGGCGTGGCGTGGGACAAGCTTGACGGTCTGGTCCCCGACTTTCTCGATCCTTACTGGCAGCTGACGCTGAGATTTCTTGAGATCGCACGCCGGTACTGGCCGCAAATGCTCAAGGAGCGTGGCCTGATCGAACCCGCCGAGCGCCGTGACCGCTTGATCAAGGCGGAGGCCGAGCGGCTTAAGCGCAAGACCGACGGTCCGGTCATCGCCGCCGGCTCGACCGGCTCGATCCCGGCCACCGCCGAATTGATCGCCGCTATCGCGCACCTGCCGCACGGCGCGGTCGTGCTGCCCGGCCTCGATACCGATCTCGACGAAGAATCCTGGCGGCTGATCGGCGGCGATGCGGCCAAGGAGATCGCGCCGGCGCCGGGCCATCCGCAATTCGCCATGCAGGCGTTGCTAACGCGCATCGGTATTGGCCGCGACGCGGTGCAAAATTTGGCCGAGCCGAGCGGCCGCGAGCGCGTGATCTCGGAAGTGCTGCGCCCGGCCGCAACGTCGCAAGCATGGTCCAAGCTCGCGGCCGATCGGCAATTCGGTGCGCAAGCCGATGCGGCGCTGGAAAACATCAGCGTCATCGAAGCGGCCAATGCCGAAGATGAATCGCTGGCAATCGCAGTTGCGCTGCGCGAAGCCGTGCAGGACGGCAAGACGGCGGCCCTGGTCACGACCGACCGCGCGCTCGGCCGGCGCGTATCGGCGGCGCTCAAGCGCTGGAACATCGATGCCGACGATTCAAGCGGCAGCGCGCTCGCCGAAACTCCGGCCGGGATTTTCGCACGCCTCGCGGCCGAAACCGCGCTCGGCCGGCTGGCTCCGGTCCCCTTGCTGGCCTTGCTCAAGCATCCGCTGCTGCGTCTGGACCCTAGCGCGCGAGCCGCCGCCGCGCTTGAGCGTGCAGTCCTGCGCGGACCACGGCCGCGTCCCGGCAGCGACGGGCTTGCGCACGCGCTGGCCACCTTCCGCGCCGAACTGGAAAAGTTCAGGCACAAGGAGCCGACCGATCTGCATCCGTCCGATCCGCGCATCACGCTCAGCGAAAGCGAGCTTACGGCGGCAGCCGATCTCGTCGTCAAGCTTGGCGGCGCGCTTTCCTCGCTTGAGGGCGGCGCCAACCAATCGCATCGGCTCAGCGAGATCGCAGCGCGCCACCGCGACGTCGTTGCCGCCTTGTCGCGGCAGGATGGCGAGGAAGCAGCCTTTGCCGGCGCCGATGGCGCACGGCTCGCCGAGGCGTTCGATGAGCTCGCCACCAGCGAAGCCGCCCCCACTCTCGAGGTCGATGCGTCCGACTATGCGGAGCTTTTCGCCGCCGTGCTCGCCGGCCGCCAGGTCAGGCCGCCGCCCCAGTCCGGCGCGCGCGTACGCATCCTCGGCACCGTCGAAGCGCGCCTGACCGACAGCGACCGCGTCGTGCTCGGCGGCTTGGTCGAAGGAACCTGGCCGCCGGAAAGCCGCTCCGACGCGTGGCTCAGCCGTCCCATGCGACAGCAACTCGGCCTCGATCAACCGGAGCGGCGTGTCGGTCTAAGCGCCCACGACTTCGCGCAAATGCTCGGCGCGCGCGAGGTGTTCCTCACTTACGCCGCCAAGATCGCCGGTGCGCCCACCGTACCGTCGCGCTTCGTCCAGCGGCTGGCGGCGATCGCCGGCGCGCGCTGGCAACCGGCGCTTGCACGCGGCCGCAATTACCTTGCCTGGGC
>JASHSY010000350.1 GCA_030040825.1 Xanthobacteraceae bacterium | reverse complement strand
TCTCGGCACCGGCGAAAAACTCGACGCCATCGAGGATTTCGACCCGGCGCGCGTTGCCGGCCGCATCCTCGGCATGGGCGATATCGTCGCGCTGGTCGAAAAGGCGCGCACCACGATCGATGCCGAGAAAGCCGCGCGCGTCGCCGAGAAGATGCGCAAGGGCGCTTTCGATCTCGCCGATCTGCGCGATCAACTGGCGCAGATGAAGAATATGGGCGGCATGAGCGGCCTGATGGGCATGCTGCCAGGCGTTGCCAAGATCAAAAATCAACTTGCAGAAAAAAATCTCGACGAGACGGTGCTCAAGCGGCAGATGGCGATCATCGATTCGATGACGCCGGCCGAGCGGCGCAACCCCGATGTGCTCAAGGCGAGCCGCAAACGCCGTATCGCCGCCGGCTCCGGCACCAGACCGGAAGACATCAACCGGCTGTTGAAAATGCACCGCACCATGGCGGACATGATGAAGGCAATGGGCGGCGCCAAGCGTGGACCGATGGCCGGGCTCGCCAACATGCTGGGCCTCGGCGGCGGGATGCCAAGCGCAGAGGAAATGGCCAAGCTCGCTGCGAAAATGCCGGGTGGTCTGCCGTCAGGCATGCCCGGCGCCGCCGGCCCACCGCCGAATTTTCCCGGTTTGCCGGGAAGCCTTCCGGGGCTTGGTCCCAAATTGCCCGGCGGACTGCCGCCCGGATTTCCCGGGTTTGGAAAGAAAAAATGATGCAGGCACGGCCACACGAGCGGTTTTCCGCCACAGTCACACTTGAGCCAAGTGCCGTCAGCGCGTTTGCCGCGGCGGTCGGCGATACCAATCCCGTGCATCACGACGCCGAAGTGGCGGCGAGTTCGCGCTTCGGCCGGCTGCTGGCAAGCGGGCCGCAGACGACCGCACATCTGCTGGCGCTGACGGCGTCGCACTTCTCCAAGCGTGGCGCGATGCTCGGTCTGGAATTCTGGGTTCGCTTCCGCAAGCCGGTCTATGCCGACGAGACCATCACGCTCGAATGGCTGGTCGTCTCGGTGAAACACAATTCGCGGCTCAACGGCGAAATCATCGATCTACGCGGACGCGTCCGCAAGCAAAACGGCGAAACCGCCGTCGGTGCGAAGGGACGCGTACTCCTGACCGAAAAATTCTGAACCTCATCAACGAAGGAAAACGAAAATGCCCGTAGTGATCCGCATGGCCCGCGCCGGAACCAAGAAGCGGCCATTTTATCATATCGTCATTGCCGACAGCCGCGCGCCGCGCGATGGCCGCTTCATCGAGCGCCTCGGCTATTTCAATCCGCTATTGCCGAAGGACAAGCCGGAGCGGCTCAAGCTCGATCTCGACAAGGTCAAAGCCTGGATGGCCAAAGGCGCCCAGCCGTCCGACCGCGTGATGCGCTTCCTCGACGCCGCCGGCATTGCCAAGCGCGAAAAGCGCAACAATCCGCAGCGCGCCGTGCCGCGCAAAGAGCGAAAGGCGAAAGAAGAAGCGGCCAAGACCGCGGCAAGCGCCGCGCCGGCTGCGGGCGGTGCTCCGGCCGCAGGCGCTGCTCCGCCGGCCGCCTAAACTGCCCTCTCCCTTGTGGGAGAGAGTGGCCGAGGGAGCATGGCGACCGAGGCCGGGTGTGAGTGGTTTTCCTTCATGAACCAAAAAAGCAAATACCCCTCACCCCGACGCGCTTCGCGCGCCCGCCTCCCGCAAGGAGAGAGGGGTGAACTCATCTGTCTCGGGCAAATCGGCGCCGCCCATGGCGTGCGCGGCGAGGTGCGGCTGCGCTCGTTCACCGCCGAGCCGGAGGCAATCGCAAATTACGGCCCGCTCGAAACCGACGACGGGCGCGTGTTCGAGATCGAGACCATGCGCCCGGCCAAGGATCACTTCGTCGCCAAGCTTGCCGGCGTCGGCGACCGCACTGCCGCCGAGCGGCTGGCGAACCTCAAGCTTTATGTTCCGCGCGAGCGGTTGCCCGCACCGACGGCAGCCGACGAATTCTATCACGCCGATCTTATTGGACTGACCGTCGTCGATCCCGCCGGAACGACGCTCGGCACCGTAGTCGCGGTTCAAAATTTCGGCGCCGGTGACCTGATCGAGGTGAAGCCGGCTCGATCCGACAAAACCGAATTTGTCGCCTTCAACGACGTCAACGTTCCGGTCGTCGACATTGCGGCGAGGAAGATCGTCGTGATTCTGCCGGAGGGATGCTAAGCGATGTGGCGCGCCAGCGTCCTCACCATTCTGCCGGATATTTTCCCGGGACCCTTGAGCGCGAGCCTCGCCGGCAAGGCGCTGGCGGCCAAGGCCTGGGCGCTCGATGTCGTCGACATCCGCAATTTTGCCACCGACAAGCATCGCACTGTTGACGACACGCCGGCCGGCGGCGGCCCGGGCATGGTGATGAAAGCCGACGTGTTGGCGCGCGCCATCGACGCGACCGCGACTGACGCGCGTCCGCGCCTCCTTCTCTCGCCCCGCGGTGCGCCGTTAACCCAGACGCGCGTCGAAGCCCTGGCCCAAGAGGCTGGCGTCGTGTTGGCTTGCGGCCGCTTCGAAGGCGTCGACGAGCGGGTGATCGCCGGACGCGGCCTGGAAGAAGTCTCGATCGGCGATTATGTGCTGTCCGGCGGCGAGCTTGCGGCCATGGTGCTGATCGACGCTTGCGTGCGGCTATTGCCTGGCGTCATGGGCGATGCGGCCTCGCGCACCGAGGAGAGTTTCACCGAAGGACTGCTGGAATACCCGCACTATACCCGTCCGCAGATCTGGGAGGGCCGGGCTATTCCCGACGTCCTCCTGTCTGGCGATCACGCCAAGATCGCCGCCTGGCGGCGGGCCGAGGCGGAAAGGCTGACAAAGGAGCGCCGGAGCGATCTGTGGAGCGCCTTTTTGGCCCGCTTTCGCGGCTCGCGGACGGGGTGACGGGAAGGTGACAAAGCCGGCGGGTTAGCGTAGAAGCTCGCCAACCCGCTTAGCCCCTGGCCGGACCGTGCGCGGCAAGCGCCGCCGTTGGAGAATTCGCCATGAACTTGCTCAAAGAAATCGAAAACGAACAGGTGGCAAAGCTCACCGCCGGCAAGCAAATCCCCGACTTCCAGCCGGGCGATACGCTGATCGTTAACGTCAAGATCGCCGAAGGCGAGCGTACCCGAATCCAGGCCTATGAAGGCGTGTGCATCGGCCGTGCCGGCTCGGGCCTGAACGAGAACTTCACTGTACGCAAGATTTCCTACGGCGAGGGGGTCGAGCGCGTCTTCCCGCTTTATTCGCCGATGATCGACTCGATCACGGTGGTGCGAAAAGGCCAAGTGCGCCGCGCCAAGCTCTATTATCTGCGCGGACGCCGCGGCAAGTCGGCCCGCATCGTCGAGCGCCAAGACCATAGCGCGCAGGACGAAACCACCGCCGCGGAGGGCAAGACGGCGGAGTAGTCAATGACGAAGGCCCGTACGCTCTACGACAAAATCTGGGACGATCACCTCGTCGACGAACAGCCGGACGGCACCTGCCTCATCTATATCGACCGGCACCTCGTGCATGAGGTAACGAGCCCGCAGGCCTTCGAGGGATTGCGGCTGGCCGGCCGCAAGGTGCATGCGCCCGACAAGACGTTGTGCGTAGTCGATCACAACGTGCCGACCACCGACCGCCGACAGAAGAACCCCGATCCGGAGAGCGAGGCGCAGATCGCGTATCTGGCCGAGAACGCCAAGTTGTTCGGACTTGAATACTTCAACGAGTTCGACAAGCGCCAGGGCATCGTCCACATCATCGGACCAGAACAGGGTTTCACGCTGCCTGGCGTGACGCTCGTTTGCGGCGATAGCCATACCGGTACGCACGGCGCGTTCGGCGCGCTTGCCTACGGTATCGGCACATCCGAGGTCGAGCATGTGCTGGCGACGCAGACGCTGATCCAGAAAAAATCGAAAAATATGCGTGCGGTAGTCGACGGCACGCTGCCACCGGGAGTAACCGCGAAAGACATCATCCTCGCCATCATCGGCGAGATCGGCACCGCCGGCGGCACCGGTTTCGCGCTCGAATATGCCGGCGAAGCAATCTCTGCGCTGTCGATGGAAGGCCGCATGACCATCTGCAACATGTCGGTCGAAGCCGGCGCCAAAGCCGGTTTCATGGCGCCGGACGAGAAGGCTTACGCCTACCTGAAGGACCGACCCAAGGCGCCGAAGGGCAACGCCTGGGACGAAGCGCGCCGCTATTGGGATACGTTGCATTCCGACAATGGCGCACATTTCGACCGCGAAATCCGGCTGGATGCCGCGAAGCTTCCGCCGCTGGTGACCTGGGGCACCAACCCCGAGCAAGTCGTGTCCATCACCGGCCGCGTGCCGCGGCTCCAGGACATCGCCGACGCCAACGAGCGCGAGGCCGCCGAGCGCTCGCTCGCGTACATGGGCTTGCAGGGCGGCGAGAAGGTCGCCGACATCGCGCTCGACCGCATCTTCATCGGCTCGTGCACCAACGGCCGGATCGAGGATTTGCGCGCGGCGGCACGCGTAGTCGACGGCAAGAAGATACACGCCAACATCAAGAACGCGATGATCGTTCCAGGCTCCGGTTTGGTGAAAGAGCAGGCCGAGGCGGAAGGATTGGACAAGATTTTCGTCAAGGCCGGCTTCGAATGGCGCGAGCCGGGATGCTCGATGTGTCTGGCCATGAATCCGGACAAGCTTTCCCCCGGCGAGCGCTGTGCCTCGACCTCAAATCGCAATTTCGAGGGCCGGCAGGGTTACAAGGGCCGCACCCATCTGGTATCGCCGGCCATGGCCGCGGCCGCGGCGATTGCCGGCCATTTCGTCGATGTGCGTGAGTGGAATTGAACCCGCGAATGCAGCAGTAGACGCACGCGTCGCTCCAACTTCGGCTGCACTTAAATGTCCGGATCAGGACTCCCGTCGTGAGCCGCGCCAGCAGATTGCGGGTCGAACTCCGCGGGCTCTTGCGGCGCCGGCGGGTACAAATAGCCTTGTCGGTCAGGGTGACGGTCGCCGCGCTGACGACGCTGGTGCTTGCGCAGCTCCTGGAGCTGCCTTTGCCGTTGTGGGCGGTGATGACTGCCGTCATCGTTACGCACTTGAGCGTCGGCCGATCGTTAAAGGCATCGTTTGACTATCTGGTGGGAACCATCGGCGGCGCCGTCTACGGCGGCGCTGTCGCGGTCCTGATTCCGCATGCAAACGAAATCGCGCTGCTAGCGGTTCTCGCCGCCGTTGTCGGCCCGCTTGCCTTTATCGCAACGATCCATTCCAGGTTCTCCGCTGCCCCGATCACCGGCATCATCGTCCTGCTGCTTCCCCAACTCACGCACGGCAGCGCCATCGCCTCGGCAAGCGACCGCATCATTGAGGTCGCGCTCGGGGGCGTCGTCGGCGCCGTGGTGTCGGTGATTCTGCTCCCCGCAAATGCGCATCCATTGGTCGTCGGTGCGGCGGCGCGAACGCTTAATGAGATGGCTCGCGCGCTCGAGGAATTGCTGGCCGGCTTAACGAAGAGTCTCGACGTGGATGCTCTCCATCGCATTCAGGATGGCATCGGCCAAGCTTTGGTGCAGATGAACGAGGTCGGCGCGGAGGCTGAACACGAACGCGCGGCGGGTCTCGCCGTTGGTCCCGACACCGGCCCGACGTTGCGTATGCTGCTGAGGCTGCGCCACGATCTGGTGATGATTGGAAGAGCCGCCGCCCATCCCCTCCCCGAACCCGCTCGATCACGGCTCGAAGCCGCGCTGGGGCGGGCTGGCGCCGCCATCGCTGATTATTTGCGTGCGAGCGCGGCCGCACTCCAGGCACGTCGCGGATCGCCCATGCGCGACCGCGCCGACGCGGCGCTGAAGGCCTATGCCGTCGAGATGGAGACGGTTCGCCGCGAGGGGCTTACCCGAAATCTTTCCGTCGAGGACGTTGAGCGCCTGTTCGCACTCGGATTCGCCCTGCAGCAAATCCACAGCAATCTCACGGATCTCGAACGATGCGTTGCTGAATGGGCCGGCGACGGCAAGACCCAGGCACGCAGCTAAAGATAAGGCCAACGCGAGGTTGCGCGCCGCTAGCCCCTCACCCACCAACAATGCTGCGCCGGGAATAAAACCGTTCCGCTTGGCCGGTGCTGTATCTCGTACCAATAGCTGCAGCGGCGATAGAGCAGCCGCGGCGCCGGATTGACCTCGACGCGCGGCCGCGGCGCTGGCGGGCGCGGCGGCGGATTTTGCGCCGCGGCCGGTAACGCCGAGCCGACAAGCAGCAACAAAACCGCGAGCGGAACGATCGGGTACTTGAACGCCATCGCTGCTTACCTTAGCCGATCCACGCTAAACTACGAATATGGCCGAACCGGTATCCGATGCGCCAGCGTGGCGCGGAACCAAAGCGCCCTCGCTGGCCGAATTCGAAACACTTGCCGGCGAAGTGTTTGCCCGTCTGCCGCGGCAGTTTCGCGACCTGTGTGCCGATCTCGTCATTCAGATTGACGATTTCCCCACCGAAGAGGTGCTCGACCAGATGGGCGCACAGACCGAATTCGACCTGCTCGGCCTGTTCCAAGGGGTCGGCCTGCCATTTCGTTCCGAAAGCGCGCCGGTGCAGATGCCAAACATGATCTGGCTTTATCGTCGCCCAATCCTGGATTACTGGGCTGAGCATGACGAGGCGCTCGACGCCATCATCAAACATGTACTGGTGCACGAGATCGGCCATCATTTCGGCCTTTCCGACGCGGACATGGAGGCAATCGAAAATTCGGCCGAACCCTTCGGCGGCACCGCGCCGTGAAGTCCGGTGACGCGTACCGCGCCGGTAAATTGTGTTACAAAGCGGAACAACGCAATTGCTCCGAGGAGAAGGACCATGCTGGTGACCGTGTTTCGCTCCCGTTTGCGGCCAGGCGTGCGCGACGAATACGTCGCGCTGGTCAAACGTATGATCGAACTCGCCGAGACGATACCCGGTTACATCTCGCACAAGGATTTTTCCGCGGAAGACGGCGAGCGAGTGACCGTTGTCCAGTTCGCGCACGAAGAAGGCTTGCGCACCTGGCGCACGAACCCGGAGCATCTCGCGGCGCAAAAGCTGGCGCGGGAAAAGTACTACACAGAATACCACATCCAGGTCTGCACGCTCGAGCGCGAATCGAAATTCAAGGCAAAAGACGGCGCGGCGGCGCAGGGTTGACCCGCCGTCTGCGGCACGCCATTTAGAAGCAATCTTCGGGAAGCAAAGCTGTCATGGAAAAATTTACCGTGCTGGAAGGCGTCGCGGCGCCATTGAAAATGATCAATGTCGACACCGACATGATCATTCCCAAGCAGTACCTGAAAACCATCAAGCGCACCGGCCTCGGCAAGGGCCTGTTTGCGGAAAAGCGCTTCCGCGACGACGGCAGCGAGAATCCCGATTTCGTGCTCAACAAGCCGGCTTATCGTAAAGCCAAGATTCTGGTCGCCGGCGACAATTTCGGTTGCGGCTCCTCGCGCGAGCACGCCCCCTGGGCGCTCAAGGACTTCGGCATCACCTGCGTGATCTCGACCTCGTTCGGCGACATTTTCTACAACAACTGCTTCAAGAACGGCATTTTGCCGGTGCAGGTTTCCCCGGAGGACCTGGAGAAGCTGTTCGACGACGCTGAACGCGGCGCCAACGCGACACTCACCGTCGATCTCGACAAGCAGGAAATCCGCGGCCCCGACGGCGGCGTGATCAAGTTCGAGATCGATGCGCACCGCAAGCATTGCTTGCTCAACGGACTCGACGACATCGGCCTGACCATGGTCAAGGACGACCGGATTCAGCGCTTCGAGGAAAAGTCGAAAGCGGCGCGGCCTTGGGTGTGACCGTTCGGTCGACATCGCCGGACTTGATCCGGCCATTCATTGTTCCCCTCGCGCAGAGAAGATCGATCACCGGCTCAATCCCGATGATGATGGCGGGAAAAGCGTCATGACCTCCGCCATTTCCGTTTCGCACCTGAACAAGACCTATGCGTCGGGCTTTGTTGCGCTCAAAGACATCAATCTCGAAATCCGCCACGGCGAGATTTTCGCGCTGCTCGGGCCGAACGGCGCCGGCAAGACCACGCTGATCGGCATCATCTGCGGTATCGTCAATCCGACCAGCGGCAGCGTAACGGTAAATGGCCACGACATCATCGCGAATTATCGCGCCGCCCGCTCCCTGATCGGTCTGGTGCCGCAGGAGTTATCGACCGACATGTTCTCGTCGCCATGGACGACGACCTCATTCAGCCGCGGCTTGTTCGGCAGGCCTCCCAATCCGGCCTACCTGCAAAAGGTGCTCAGCGAGCTGTCGCTGTGGGACCGGAAGGATAACAAGATCGCCACGTTGTCCGGCGGCATGAAGCGCCGCCTGATGATCGCCAAGGCGCTGTCGCACGAGCCACGTATTCTTTTCCTTGACGAGCCCACCGCCGGCGTCGATGTCGAACTGCGCAAGGGCATGTGGGAGATGGTGCGAACGCTGCGTCAATCCGGCGTCACCATCATCTTGACTACGCACTACATCGAAGAAGCGGAGCAGATGGCCGACCGTATCGGCGTGATCAACAAGGGCGAGCTCATCCTGGTCGAAGAAAAGGCCGAGCTGATGCGTAAGCTCGGAAAGAAACAACTGACACTGGAGCTACGCGAGCCGATCGCGGCGATTCCGCCGGAACTTGCCAAGCACAAGCTCACGCTCGCCGACGACGGCGCCAAGCTTGTCTACACCTATGATACCCGCGCCGAACGGACCGGCATCACCAGCCTGATCGACGATCTGCAAGCGGCCGGCGTGCGCTTCAAGGATTTGTCCACCACCGAAAGTTCGTTGGAAGACATTTTTGTCGGTCTGGTGAGGCAGCAACAATGAACCTCTATGCAATCGGTGCGATCTATCGGTTCGAAATGGCGCGGACGCGGCGCACCTGGATGCAAAGCATCGTCTCGCCGGTCCTTTCCACCACGCTCTATTTCGTCGTTTTCGGCGCCGCCATCGGCGCACGTATGACGACGATCGACGGCGTGGCCTACGGCGCTTTCATCGTGCCGGGGCTGATGATGTTGATGCTGTTGACGCAAAGCGTCAGCAACGCCGCGATCGGCATCTATTTTCCTCGCTTTTCGGGGACCATCTATGAAGTCCTCTCGGCGCCGGCATCGGCGTTCGAGATCGTGCTCGGCTATGTCGGGGCGGCGGCGAGCAAGTCGATTGGACTTGGCCTGATCATCCTTGCGACTTCGGCACTATTTGTGCCGCTGCATATCGCCCATCCGCTCTGGATGCTTGCTTTCCTCGTTCTGACTGCAGTGAGTTTCAGTCTACTCGGCTTTATTATCGGTATATGGGCCGATGGCATCGACAAGCTGCAAGTCGTGCCGCTTCTTATCATCACGCCGCTCACCTTCCTCGGCGGCACGTTTTATTCGACAAGCCTGTTGCCGCCGTTCTGGCGCACGGTCACGCTGTTCAACCCACTCGTCTATCTGATCAGCGGGTTCCGCTGGAGCTTCTTCGAGCTGGCGGACGTTAACATCGAAGTCAGCGTCGCCGTCATCTTGCTTTTTCTGGCGGTTTGCATGGCAATCGTCTGGTGGATTTTCAAGACCGGATACCGGTTGAAGACCTGAAGCGGGTCTTTGTCATGACCGGCGCAACAATCATCGCCCATTCGCCGCGTCGCTAAGGCAGCAGCCCGGCGAAGAGGTTTATGCTTGGCGAGCGCGTGAACGAAATTGTTCTTCGCCTTCATCCGCTATTGCGGAGACCGGCGGCAACTCCGTTTATCGTAAGGTAAAGCCCTTGAGCGATGTGTTCGTTGGACCCGCCGGCGCGATGTCGCTTCAAGAGCTCAACCTGCAAATGATTGAGCGGATCGACATAAGGAAACCGGTCCCGGATCGAGCGAGCCAGCAGTGGATTACGCTCAAGCAGCTTAGTCTGCCCGGTAACGGCTAAGAGCCATTGAACGGTGTCCTGCCATTCAGTCTTGATCCGCGAAAAAATCTCATTGCGCAGCGTTTGGTCGCCGACGAGATGCGCATAGCGGGAAGCAATTGCGAGGTCGGTTTTGGCCAGAACCATCTCCATGTTCGACATTAACGCCTGGAAGAACGGCCATGTTTTATACATTTGTTGAAGGAGATTGATCCGCCTTTCGGAGTGTTCGCCGACAAAAACGCGAACCGCGGTGCCAAATCCGAACCAGCCGGGCAACATGACGCGGCATTGTGCCCAGCCGAATACCCACGGGATAGCGCGCAGGTCTTCTATTCGATGCGTATTCGTACGGGAGGCCGGCCGGCTGCCGATATTGAGAGCGTCAATTTCATTAATGACCGTCGATTCCCAGAAGTAGCGTTCAAAGCCGGCGGTTTCATAAACAAGATCGCGATAGGCCCGGTATGCGTGATCGGAAAAAGTTTCCATCACTGCAAGGAAATCATCGTTGGGTGCGGGCTCGCTTGCGTGGATCAGACCTGCCTCAAGCGTTGCTGCGACCAGGATTTCAAGGTTGCCTCGCCCAAGCTCCGGATTTGAATATTTACTCGCGATGACTTCGCCCTGTTCAGTGATACGAATACCATTTTCCACGGCTCCTCCGGGCTGCGCCAATATTGCCTGGTAGCTTGGACCTCCGCCGCGTCCCACCGAGCCACCGCGCCCGTGAAACAGGCGCAATGCAACTCCGTGCCGCTTGAAAACTTCTATAAGTGCCACCTCCGCCTTGTATAACTCCCATCCGGATGTAAGGAATCCACCGTCTTTGTTGCTGTCGGAATAACCGAGCATGACCTCCTGTAGCATCCCGCGGCTTTGCAACAGGCGCTTGTAGGTTGGTATATTGAACAGCGTCTCCATCACGCCAGGCGCACTCCGAAGAGCCGCAATCGTTTCGAACAGCGGCACGACGTTGAGTTCCAACAAACCCCGATCCGGCTGCACAAGCCCCGCTTCTTTAAGGAGGAGAACCGCTTCGAGAACGTCAGACGGCGTGCTGGTTTTCGAGATGATATAGGTGGCTACCGACTCGCTTCCGTAGAGTCGTCGCACGTCCGCGACCTCTCGTACGACCGCGACCTCGGATGCCGTCTGCTCGGAATATTCGACGTATGGAGAGGTGATCAGCCGCGATGTCCGCAGCTCATCGATCAACACGTCGATGCGCGCGCTCTCGGAAAGGTGCTGATATTTAATTTCAGCGCCACATTTACTAAACAACTCATCAACAACACGCTCATGAACGTCGGAATTCTGGCGAACGTCGACCGTCGCCAAACGAAACCCGAATACACTCACGGCGCGACGCAGATCACGTAACCGGCCTCGCGCCAGCGCACTCGAACCGTTATCGACGAGCGACCGGTGAAGCTTCTCAAGGTCGGCGCGAAATTCGTCGGCATCGCGATATGCCAACGCCTCGCCGACCGGAGCACGCATGAGGTGCGGTGGACTTAGTCGGGCTGCCGTCGCCGATAACCGTGCATAGATGCCCGAAATCGCCCGACGGTACGGCTCATATTGACGATAAGGGGAACGATCTGGCGAGCGATCGGCAAGTTCTTGAATTTCCGGTGAGGTTTCCACCAGACGTTCGTCGAGAGAAAGCTCGGAACCGAGCAGATGCACTTCTTCTAAATAATAATTACAGGATCGCTGGCTCTGCAAAAGGAACGTCTGACGCAGAGAATCGACTCCAACAAACGGATTGCCATCTCGATCACCGCCAATCCAACTGCCCATACGCAAAAACGATGGAAGTTCGTAGTCAGGTCGACAGCAGTCACCAGCAAGCAAATCCTCGATTTCGGCATATAGTCGCGGCATCTGCCTCAGCAGGGTATGGTCATAATAGGAAAGCGCATTCACGACTTCATCGACAACCTTGAGACGGTGACTGCGAAGGAGCGAAGTCTGCCAGAGAGTCAGAATCGCGCGACGCAAGGCGTCGTCGAGTTCGGACCGTTCGCGCGGGACGAAATGTTCGCGGTCGCGTCGCGCCAACAGCCGCGCAATCTCCAGCTCGCGATCAATCGTGCTCTTGCGCCGCACCTCAGTCGGGTGGGCGGTCAGGACCGGAGATACGAGAATGTTGGCAAAGCGTTCTTGAAGGGCGCAAACGCCACCCGGTCGCTCCCGCGCATGCTCAATTGCGTATGCCAGCGTTCCTTGTTTGGGCGGCTCCCCTGCCAGAGCTCGGAGCCGCGCGACCCTGACGCGGTGATGATCCTCCGCAATATTGGATAGATGGGAAAAGTAGGTGAAGGCGCGAATAATTTGCTGGGCGCTCTCGTTTGGAAGATTGTCAAGCGTCGATTCAAGCTCAATGCGGGCGCCGGCGTCATCATAGCGATGGAAACGTATCGACATCTGGCGGATGTTCTCCACCAGATCGAAGATGGCCTCACCCTCCTGATTGCGGATCGTGTCACCCAACATTCGGCCCAATAGCCGAATGTCGTGCCGGAGCGCCTCCTCACGGGCATCATCCGACGGACGATCTTCGATCCATATTTCTGCGGCGCTCAAGGTATCGCCAAGTTCCTGTCGATCCACAGCGCCGACGGCTTAGAAGGATGTGCTCAGATCCGTTACCGAACGATATCAGGGTAAAGCGGTAACGCGCAACGTTCGACCGCCCAGATCGGTTTATGCCTGCGCGATCGCATCGGCGATCGCTACCGTCCGCCGTCCCATGTCGGCATGCAACCGCTCGACCATGCGGCCGTCGACGGAAATGACGCCTTTATCGGCATTCTCCGGCAGATCGAAGGCAGCGATGATTTTCCGCGCCCATGCCACCTCCGCCGCGCTCGGCGAGAACGCTTCATTGCAGGCCCCAATCTGCTGCGGATGGATGAGGGTCTTGCCGTCGAAGCCGAGATCGCGTGCCTGGGCGCACTCGGCCGCAAAGCCCTCCGCATTGCCGATGTCGTTGTAAACGCCGTCGAGAATATCGATGCCGAAAGCACGCGCCGCCGCCACACAATTCATCAGCCACGGCAGCATCGGCGCCCGGCCGGGCAGGAGCCGCGCGCGCGTGTCCTTGGCAAGATCGTTGGTTCCCATGACGAAGCCGGCGAGCCGCGTGCCCTCCTCTTGCGCCGCAGCCGCGATATCGCGCGCATTGAGCATGGCGAGCGGCGTCTCCATCATGGCCCAGATGCGGACGTGAGCCTCGGCGCGGACCCCCACCATATGCTTCGCCACCTCACGCAATTGATCGGGGCTTGAAATCTTCGGCACCAGCATCGCATCGGGTTTGGCGGCGGCGACAGCGAGATCGTCGCGCCACCAGGCGGTATCGAGCCCGTTGATCCGCACCAGCACTTCGCGGCGGCCGAAGCCGCCCTGCTTGAGCGCCTGTACGATCAAATCGCGCGCCAGCGCCTTGGCGTCGGGCGCGACCGCGTCTTCGAGATCGAGAATGACCGCATCGGCCGGCAGCGTGCGCGCTTTCTCCATCGCCCGAGCATTGGAACCGGGCATGTAAAGTACGCTGCGCCGCGGCCGGATGGTCATGACTTGCTCCTTCGTCGGAGGCGCAACGTAACCGGCTTGCAGGCGCCATGCCAACCGGACATGATGCGCGGGCATAACCGACGCGCCTTCATGGAGGATTATGTGGTCACCAAGCTCATTGCTGCGGCCGCGCTCGCATCCGCGATGTCGCTTTCCGCGCAAGCAGCTCCCCCGGATTTCTGCCGCGACTATGCAAGGGCGGCGGTGAACCAGATGCGCGCCGGGCTGGCCAATCCGCGGTGTGTTGCCGGCATTAGAGGACCCCGCTGGACGCCCGACGAGGGCATTCATTTCCAGTGGTGCCTCAGTCAGCCGATTCCGATGGTCGAATCCGAGCGCGGCGCCCGTACCGCCTATTTACGGGCCTGCCGGGGCTGACGCAGCGCGACAATGGCTTTTCCGCAACGCCTGATCGAAGGCTACCGCGCTTTTCTCGACGGCCGGCTCTCGCATGAGCAGAACCGTTATCGGGAGCTCGCCGAGAGCGGCCAATCGCCGGAAATTTTGGTCATCGGCTGCTGTGACTCGCGCGTTTCACCGGAAGTCATCTTCGATGCGCGGCCCGGCGAGCTGTTCGTGGTCCGCAATATCGCCAATATCGTTCCACCGTATCAGCCAGACGGCAACGCGCACGGTGTTTCGGCGGCACTGGAATTCGCTTTCGCAGCGCTGAAGGTCAAGCACATCGTCGTGCTCGGCCATGCCCATTGCGGCGGGGTAAAAGCTTTTGCCGAAAAAGCCGCGCCGCTAACGCCTGGCGACTTCATCGGCAACTGGATGCGCTTGATGGCGCCGGCCGTGGAAAAAGCCGGTTCGCCGGACGGGCTCTCGCACGCCGAATATCTGATGCGTCTGGAGCAGGCGAACATCGGCAACAGCCTGGCCAATCTGCTCACCTTCCCGCGCCTGCGCCAGCTGATCGAAAGCAGTGCGGTCGCCACACACGGCGCCTATTTCGGCGTCGCCACCGGCAAGCTTTCGGTGCGTGACGAAAGGACCGGCGCGTTCGTACAAGTTGCAGCCAGCGAGCACGCGCGCCTGTTCAGGCAGCCTTCCGCTTCGCGATAATCAGTTTGCGGCTGATCAGTGCTTCGGCGATCTGAATGGCGTTGAGAGCGGCGCCTTTGCGCAGATTGTCGGAGACGACCCATAGCGACAGGCCGTTCTCGATCGTCGCATCTTCGCGGATGCGGCTGATATAGGTTGCGTCCTCGCCCGCTGACTCATACGGCGTCACGTAACCGCCGGGCTCGCGCTTATCGATGACGATGCAACCGGGCGCGCTGCGCAAGATATCACGCGCCTCGTCGGCGGTGATCGGGTTTTCGAACTCGATGTTGACCGCCTCCGAATGGCCGATGAACACCGGTACGCGCACGCAGGTGGCGACGAGCTTGATCTTCGGGTCGAGAATCTTCTTGGTCTCGACCACCATCTTCCATTCTTCCTTGGTGAAGCCGTCTTCCATGAACACATCGATTTGCGGAATGACGTTGAAAGCTATCCGCTTGGTGAACTTCTTCGGCGCAACTTCATCGATCTGGAATACCGCCTTCGTCTGGGTGAACAATTCATCCATAGCGTCTTTACCGGCGCCGGAAACCGACTGATAGGTTGCGACCACGACCCGCTTGATCCGGGCGCGATCATGCAGCGGCTTGAGCGCGACGACGAGCTGCGCGGTCGAGCAGTTCGGATTGGCGATAATGTTGCGTTTCCGAAAACCCCCGATGGCATCGGCGTTGACCTCGGGCACGATCAGCGGAACGTCGGAATCGTAGCGCCAGCACGAAGAATTATCGATCACCACAGCGCCGGCCGCGGCGATCTTCGGCGCCCATTCCTTCGAGACGGCGGCGCCGGCCGACATCAAGCAGATATCGATCCCCGAGAAATCATAGTGTTCAAGTGCTTTGACTTTCAGCGTCCGCTCGCCGTACGACACCTCGACGCCCTGGCTACGGCGCGAGGCAATGGGCACGACTTCGTCGGCGGGAAACTCCCGCTCGGCCAGGATGCCCAAAATTTCCCGGCCGACATTGCCGGTCGCGCCTACCACGGCGACGCTGTAACCCATTGTCAGAACTCCATTGGGGGCCGTTTTCTACGAGAGAACTGCCGCGAACACAATGTCGGGTTTAGGGTGGTGAAATGTTCGCGTTGCACAGCGCCTCGCCAGATAATCCGCGATTTGCCTTGGCGTAGGGCCACGCGGCAAATTGGGAGTCCGTCAGGAGGCAGTCGCCGCTGCGGCGGGACGGCCCAATCTAGCCCAAGCGGCACGCCGGCCCGGAGCCGGCCGCAGTCGAATGGCGAGCGATAATGCGGAGCACCGGCCGACGATATTTCCCCTTTATAAACAATATGATAAAATCGGCGGGAACTGGGGAGGCGGACGGCGGGTTCCAAAGACGCTACGCTAGCACTATTGCCGGCAGCGTAGTGCGGATACACTGCCACGAATCAAAGCGAGGGGTCATGCGGTTCACCGTCTTGTTTGTAGCCGGCGTCATTTTCGGTTTGTCAGCCATAACTGCCTCCGCACAAACGCAACACAAAAAGAAACAGCCTCCAATCGAGCGTTCCGCGGCGGGCACGGTAATTCAGCCGACGCGCACGATCATCCACAATCCCGACGGCAGCACCACCGTAATCGTGGTTCAGCGGCGGTCTTACCTTGACGTCGGCAACGAAGTCCCGGTCGGCTATCCGCGAACCAACGATTATGCGTTTCCGCCGGGCGGCGATCCCGGCCGGGCTTATTGGTATTTCGGACCCGACACGGCTGGTATCGGCGGCGCCCCGCTGGCGCAACCGGACCTGCTGCCGGGATTTGGCGCAAATTATCCGACACCGTACTGATCGCCCCGCACAGCGGCGTATTGTTAGGCGTGGAGCCGCGCAAGCTCGCCGACGATCGCTTCCCCCATTTCGCTCGTGCTGACGGTCCGGGCGCCATCCGACTTGATGTCGGCGGTGCGTAATCCCTTGCTCAACACTGCGGCGATCGCGGCGTCGAGCCGGTCGGCCTCCTTGCCCATGTCGAACGAATAGCGCAGCGCCATGCCGAATGACGCGAGCATGGCGATTGGATTGGCAATGCCCTTACCGGCGATATCGGGGGCCGATCCATGCACCGGCTCATACAGCGCCTTGCGCCGTTTGGTCTTGGGATCGACTTCACCGAGCGAAGCGGACGGCAACATACCAAGCGAACCGGTCAGCATCGCCGCGATGTCGGAGAGCATGTCGCCGAACAAATTATCGGTGACGATGACGTCGAACTGCTTCGGCCAGCGGACCAGTTGCATGCCGCCGGCATCCGCCAGCATGTGTTCGAGCTCGACATCCGTGTAGCCGCGCGAATGCACTTCGCCGACCACCTCGCGCCACAGCACGCCGGTCTTCATGACGTTGCGCTTCTCCATCGAGGTAACCTTTTTCCGCCGCGTGCGCGCCAACTCGAAGCCGACGCGCGCGATGCGGTCGATCTCATAGGTGTCGTAGACCTGCGTATCGATGGCGCGCTTCTGACCGTTGCCCAGATCGGTGATCGTCTTCGGTTCGCCGAAATACACGCCGCCGGTCAACTCGCGCAGAATGATGATGTCGAGCCCTTCGACCACTTCGCGTTTCAGGCTCGATGAGTCCGCCAGCGCCGGATAACAGATCGCCGGGCGGATGTTGGCGAACAGGCCGAGGTCCTTGCGAAGCCGTAGCAGACCGGCCTCCGGCCGAGCGTCGTAGGGCACGTTGTCCCATTTCGGGCCGCCGCAGGCGCCGAAGATGACGGCGTCGGCGGCATGCGCCTTTGCCATCGTCTCCTCGGTGATGGAGACTTTGTATGCGTCGTAGCAGCAGCCGCCGACGAGACCTTCTTCAGTCGCGAAACTGGCAATGCCCTTGTCGGCATAGAAGCGTAGCAGGCGCTTTACTTCGGCCATAACTTCCGGACCGATGCCGTCGCCGGGGAGAAGAAGGAGCTTGTAGGTGGCCATGAATAACGCCTCGCTGATTCGTCGTGGCCGGGCATAGCCGTCGAAGACGGGCGTGAACGCCCTTTTGTGCCGGCCATCCACGTCTTGCCATCGCGTGATTTGAAGGCGTGGATGCCCGGCGCAAGGCCGGGCATGACGGCTTGCTATCGGTCTATCGTTTGATTGGCAAGCCGCGCCAGCCGGCCGCCGCTACTGCCCGCTGAACCAGTTATAGCCCTGGTTCTCCCAGTAACCGCCGGCGTCGTTATTCTGCACCCACATCGCGGTAACGTATTTCGGATTTTTGAAGCCGAGTTTGGTGGGGATACGGATCTTCACCGGAAAACCGTACGCGCGCGGTAGCGTCTGGTGATCGAATTTGAGCGTGAGCTGGGTCTGCGGGTGCAGCGCAGTCGGCATGTCGATGGTGTTGGAATAGCCCTCGGCGCACTGGAACCAGACGTATTTGGCCCGCGTATCGGCGCCGATCATCTTAAGGAAATCGGAAAGCTTGACGCCCTGCCACGAGCCGATCGCGCTCCAACCCTCGACGCAGACATGGCGGGTGATCTGTGAGACTTCCGGCAGCTTGTTAAGCTCAGGCAAAGTCCACGGCTTCTTGTTGTCGACCAGGCCGCCGATTTCGAGCTGCCACCTGTCCGGATCGATATCGGGCGCTTCGAGCTCGCTGTAATAGGCGTTGAACGGGAACGGCCGCGTGATCATACTTTCCGGATATTCGGGTGCCAGCGTGTTCGGGTTGAACAACAACGCCTGGACGCGGTCGTTGAACTTCGAGATCACACGCAATGCGTTCTCTGAAGTGTCGCCGTCGATGATGTCGCAACCGGACAACACCGCGAGCGCGCCGAGGCTGGCGGCGCCGCGCAGGAAAAA